>CAYSLK010000157.1:0-27530 GCA_964431885.1 uncultured Dehalococcoidia bacterium
ATGTTGAATATTTCTACCAGCAGCTTTATCACTGGAATTTAAAGGAAGATGACGCATATATTTATTAAGATGAATTTCCTCTGGATACCATAATGGTTGTTTACGAGCTGTACGGGTAGACATTGTGAGAGACCAACTAAGGTTGAAAGCCAACTGAAATGCTCCACCGGTGTATACCCAGTTATGGTATGTATTAGAGTACGCCACTCGTGGAACGGCCGCCTTTAGACTAGGATGTGGGTTCTGTGCAGCCTGCCATTGAGTAAGGCCGAAGTAGGAAGCTCCTGATGTACCAATGTTTCCATCACACCATGATTGGTTCGCAACCCATTTAATTGTATCGTGGCCGTCATCAACTTCATTAATAAAAGGATACCATTTACCCTCAGAGTCGTATCTTCCTCTTGTGTCTTGAATAACGACCGCATATCCCCGTTTGGACAGATGCATAGCCGTTCCTAGACAGAAAGACATATCACTGCCTCGATCATAAGGTAGTCGTATAAGTACAGTGGGGAAAGGGCCTCCATCTGTCGGCATAAGGATATCTGTCGTCAGATTAACTCCGTCTCTCATTGGACAAGGGACATCATGCAATTCGGTGATGGTGTTCATTTGAAATATGCCTCCCTCTAGTATTTTACAGAAGGTTATACTTCCATGGATTCGTCGTCAAGAAATCGATCCCATGCTTACTACTACTTGTAACGGTATTTCTTTATCTTTCCTGCATTTAACGCAAGTTAAACTGAAAGGTTAGATTAAACGAGTCGCCCTCTTAAGCGTGATGAAACGATCCTTGCGTTAGCAGCGTGAGTTTCTGCCAATTGAATACAAACACCGATGTGATTGCTGGGATTTAATAACCTATCGATATCATCAGGCGTAAGATGGCTGGAGACTTCTTTTTTAGCAGAAAGTGTTTTGTGGAAAGACTTTCCTTCCAAGAAGGCTGTTTGAGCGCAATCGTAGACAATATCATGAGCCTTTTGACGGCCTATTAGTTTCCCGAGATCTAACATCACCGACTCGGCCATTATCAAACCATCAGAAAGTTCTAGATTTCGACGCATTCTATCGGGAAATAACTTAATTCCTGAAAATAGAGATACGAGACGCTGTAATATGTCCCCAGTCGTTATGCATGCTTCTTCAATTGCTCGATTCATCATGATGGTCGTGGTACGATCGGCTTCATGTTCTGTCAACATGGACTCAAAGGCCAATGGAACCAGGGATCGTACAATAGCTGCTCCCGCGATAATATCCTGAGCTAGTTTTGGATTTCGTTTTTGAGGCATTGTACTGCTACCTACCGTACCCTCAGGTACGGGTTCTTCTAATTCACCGAATTCCTGTTTCATCAGCGTATAGAGTTCTCGGCCTATTTTACCGGATGTAGCCGACAGCATGCCTAGCAGAGATACGTATTCTGCAAAATGGTCACTCATTGTACGTGCTGGAATCTTCATGGAGTGCATGTCCAGCAGTTCAGCCATTTTATGTTGCGTTGATAGGCCACTCTCTCCTAGTGAAGCTGCCGTTCCAGTAGCACCTCCCAACATCACTAGGAACAAACGCTTTTCGCACTCAGAAAACCGTACTACATGATTTGATATCTCGTCGATCCAGACAGCGACCTTGAAACCGAAAGTTATGGGAACTGCGTGTTGGCCGTGAGTCCTGCCAGGCAGTAAATATTCCTTTGTTAATTCCGCAAGATTAGCAGTGGTATCTAATAAGTCTGCTAGTTGTCCGAGAATAATGTTGTGGACACGTTGGAGGACTAATAGTCTACCAGTTTGAGTAATATTCTGAGTCGTAGCACCCCAATGTACATATCCACCGGCTTCTCCGTCGCAGATACGATCTAATTCCCATATCAGTGGTACCAACTGATGGCCGGTGTGCTCTAACCCCCTTTGAATAGCATCCATATTGAGAAAACAAATTTTAGACTTCCTAGTTATCTCACTAGCGGCATCGTTAGGGATTATCCCTAACGATGCTTGGGCTTGTGCTAGAGCCGCTTCTACATCAAGCCAAGATTGTAGGCGTGATTCGTCCGAAAAGAGAGTCCGTATACCAGGATCTTCTATGCGTAGAGACGTTGGTTCTTTTTGCATAACATTATCCTCCGCAGTCAAGTGTCTATTGGTATTCTGATGTTTATTATATGAGGAGACGACCGATGTTATCCAGAGTTAATCGCATTTGAGCGATGGAGATCTTTGACAGTGCTAGTATAGGTTTGGTAGAATCGTTCAACGGACGTTTAATTCGATAATGATGATATGGTTAGAATGCAGGTAAATTTTTGTGGATGTGTCACCTGATGGTGCGCATCCTTTTTTGTTTATGAATATGTTTAAAATTCTTATAATTGGAGGCCCCACTCATTCTTGGTAAAATAACTAGAAAACTTTCGTCCTTTTTCCCCAGAGATCACGCAATGCCTTTAATTACCCCCACGGCTTCGCAAAGCATCGACATTGAGGATAGAAGCAAAATAAGTACGCCAAATGACAATATGGTAGGCATACGAAAAAGAGATGTGCGTAAAAACAAAGACAGAGTCGTGAAGGTAAGTGGAATCGACCATCCATCCAAAAAACTGAAGGTTAGTTCTGCTAAATTTGGTGAACTAACTGTGTCTACATCCGTTTCGCGAGCTCTCAAAATAATGGGTTATGAAATGCCTACCCCGGTCCAAATGGCAGTGATTCCAGTTGTGCGCGAAGGAAAAGATGTTGTGGGTCAGGCGCAAACAGGCACAGGTAAAACCGCTGCTTTTGGAATACCAACTGTTGAAAAAATAGACAAGAGAATAATAGAGCCTCAAGCGCTCATATTAACACCAACTAGAGAGCTAGCGGTTCAAGTGAATAGCGAAATAGGTAAGTTGGGGCAATTCTTGAGTTTGCGAAGTACTGCGATATATGGAGGTCAACCGCTAAGGCGTCAGCTCTCGGATTTGGAAAAGCATCCTCATATTATAGTTGCTACCCCTGGCCGGCTACTAGATCATATGGAGCGAAGAACGATATCGTTAAATAAAATAAGAATTGTTGTTTTAGATGAAGCTGATCAAATGCTGGATATTGGGTTCGCTCCTGATATAGAACGAATCTTGAGACGGACACCAAAGTCTCGACAAACTATGTTATTCTCAGCCACCATGCCACATCTTATAAAAAGGCTTGTGAACAGGTATCTTTCTAATCCAGTATGGACACGTGTGGGTGGAGAATCAGAACCTGTTACCCAAGTGGAGCAAATATATTATGAAGTCGCTGAGAGAGATCGTGCATTAGCAATTGTAAACATATTAGGGGAACCGGGTGCTATTGAGCAGGCTCTTGTTTTCAGGCGTACGAAGATGGGTGTGGATAAATTGATGCTTCATCTGAAAAGGAAAGGCTACGAGGTAGAAGCTATTCATGGTGATATGCCTCAAACACGTCGCGATAGGGTAATGAGTGGATTTCGGAAGAAATTGATTCCTATCCTGATTGCTACGAATGTTGCCGCTAGAGGACTAGATATTCCGGCCGTTTCACATGTTATTAATTACGATATGCCGAGTAATCTGGAAGAATACGTTCACAGAATTGGAAGAACGGCTCGCATGGGGCGTCCGGGTACGGCTATCACTTTCGTATCAGAATGGGATTTCGACACTTTTGATTTAATACGGTCACATGTTGGGGAAGATCTGAAGCGACAACATCTGTCGTTCCTATATACCTAGTTCTCCTTCAAGTACATTTATTTCTTAATTTAACTATCTTAGTTATTGAAAGTTCAGAGGGAGACAAGTTTGATAATTAACTCAAGTTTAAGTGTTGGCGGAAAAGGTTTGTTTTATAAAGTTATCGTAGTGCGAAGAGAGTTATTATGCTAGTTGTACTGAGTAATGCCAGCATTCTCGACTGTATCAACCCCGAACCAATAACGGGTAGTTCTATTGTCATAGAGAATGGACGTATCGTCGATATTTCCCATAAACTACCAAATTCAGTTGATTACAGAGTTATTGATCTTGAAGGTGCGTATGTCTTACCGGGTATTTGGGATGTGCATATACATCCCAAATACCCGGTTTCTCCTATGACTTCTATAGCAGAACAGACAGTCTTATTTGGGCAGAATCTGATGGAAGGTCTAACAGAAAGCGGAGTGGTAGGTGTGCGTTGTGGTGGAGCCGCGCACTTTATGGACGTGACCTGGAGAAAAGCTTTCGATTCTGGATCTTACATAGGTCCTCATATTTCTGCAAGTGGCTATTTTCTGACAACGACCGGTGGACATTTTCTTACTTCAGGCCACACGAGGGAGTGTGATGGCCCATATGGATTTGTTCAGGCAATACGCGACCAGATCAAACATGAGGTTAATCATATAAAACTTAACCTCACAGGCGGGATTATGGGACCTTTCTGGGATAGGCATTGGCATTCATTCATGTTAAAAGAAGAACTGGAGGCTGCATTTGCTATTTGTGATAAGCGAGGCTACAAAGTTATGGCCCACGCAGCTAATTCTGAGGCTGTTAAAGATGCGGTGAAATTTGGTGCTCATACTGTTGAACATGGCTACATAATGGACGACGAATGTATACAGATGCTGTTGGATACAGGTACCTGGTATGTTCCTACGTTAGGCATATCTCACCTAACACCTCGACAAGCGACCAACGAGTGGGAAAGCAGATGGACGAAAAATCGGAATTTAAGTCCTGACCTGGTAGAACGAGCGGAAGATGCGATGAATGAACATAGGAAATGGTTTAAAAAAGCACTTGATGTCGGTGTTAAGATGGCCGTAGGATCGGACGTATATCCATTAAAAGACTCGGCGTTATTGGAGATGGGTTTATGGGTGAGAGATGGAGCGACTCCATGGCAAACTATTATAGCGGCTACCAAGAATGCTGCTGAGTTATCCGGATTTGGAGATGTCTTAGGCACGATAGGAATTGGTAAGATTGCTGACCTGATTGTAGTTAAAGAGAACCCTATGGAGGATATACAACATCTTCGTCAGCTTCTAATGGTGATCAAAAACGGGGACATAGTTTCTGATAAAAGATGAAAGCCAAGGTATTAGCCTGTGAATCATTATGATGTAATAGTTATTGGAGTTGGCGCTATGGGTAGCGCGACTATTTACGAACTAACTAATCAGGGATTAAGTGTTTTAGGAATCGAGCAAGATAACATACCCAACGATATTGGGTCATCTCATGGAATCACTCGTATCATTAGGCTGGCCTATTACGAGCATACGTCCTATGTTCCGTTGTTACGCAAGGCATATAAATTGTGGCGAGATCTGGAAAAACGGACAGGAAAACGAATACTTGTTACTACAGGCTCTATAGATGCCAGTCGTGAAGGCGATGAAGTATTTCGTGGCTCAAAGTACTCGTGTGATATTCATAACCTGGAACACGAAGTTTGGGACAGTAGGGAAATAAGTGATCGTTTTCCTGGATATCAATTGCCAAATGATGTGATAGGGCTTTATCAACCCGAAGGAGGAATCTTGCTCCCAGAGGAATGCATCGTTGCGTATGTAAATGTCGCATTAGAACTTGGAGCCGAAATTCATGGTAGAGAACAAGTTACTTCATGGTCACCTAAGGGTGATGGAGTGACAGTAAAGACTAACAAAAGTGAATATAGTTCAAAAAAACTCGTGATCACAGCTGGTGCCTGGACCAGTAAATTGATCCCTGAATTGAAAGAACTAGCAATACCTGAACGACAGGTATTAGCATGGTTTCATCCTAGACGCCCTGAATTGTTTACTCCTAGCACATTTCCCGTAATGAATATTCTGGTTGACGAGGGGAGATATTATGGTTTTCCTGCCTATGGGATACCAGGCTTCAAAGTGGGACGTTACCATCATCGTGGAGAAAATGTTGATCCGGACACTATGGAAAGAAACCCAGATAACGAAGATGAGATATTGCTTCGATCATTCACTGACAGATATTTTCCAGATGCCTCTGGGCCAACCGTTGCTCTGAAGACTTGTATGTTTACCAATTCACCAGACGAACATTTCATTCTCGATTTCCATCCAGAATGGCCTCAAGTATGCATCGCTGCCGGGTTTTCTGGACATGGGTTCAAGTTTGCTAGCGTGGTTGGCGAAATAATGTCTGAACTTGTATGTGATGGTCGCAGTCATCACAATCTGGATTTATTCAAGTTGGATAGATTTAACACTCAAAAAGATGGGGTGATATGTGAGAGCGATTGACATGCACGTGCACGTTCCCAGACAACCAGGTTTACCCACACTTCAGGTTCAGCCTAGCATGCAAAAGTTTTTTAAGTTGGATACCCTTCCTAAAGATGCCAAGGAACTGGCATCAGATTATAGAAAATGGGATATATTGGGCGTGATCTACTCCTTAGGAGATGCTGAGTCCAACACAGGAGAATTACCTGATACAAATGATTACATAGCTACAATTGTTCGTGATTATCCTGAGCAATTTATAGGATTCGCAACTGTGGATCCTTGGAAGAACGGAGAAGCCATTGTAGAGCTTGAACGTGCTATAACAAGTTTAGGCCTCAAGGGTCTTAAACTTCATCCAATACAGCAAGGATTCTATCCTAATGACGAGAGATTCTATCCTCTGTATGAAAAATGTAGTTCGTTGGCTATACCGGTCCTGTTTCATAGTGGTTTTGCCTCCGCTGGTGTAGGTACTCCTGGAGGCTTGGGACTAAAGTTAAAATATGGAGCACCTATACCGGGAATAGATGATGTAGCAGCAGACTTTCCGGACCTGACCATTATAATGGCTCATCCATCTTGGCCTTGGATAGAAGAACAAATCGCTGTCACTCTACATAAAGCAAACGTTTACATAGATCTTTCCGGATGGTCTCCAAAATACATCCCGGAGACGTTAATTCATGAGACAAATACTCGTCTTAGTAACAAAGTTCTGTTTGGTTCTGATTATCCATATCTAACACCCGAAAGATGGCTACGTGAGTTTGACGAGTTACACATAAAATCTGAAGTCAAGAGGAAAGTGCTCTTAGAGAATGCTAGAAAGGTTCTGGGGTTGGGAGAATTTGACAAGAAGTGATATCAATTCTCCCAACTCAGTTCTTATAGCATGCTTTCCTTTAATCGATATATTGTGACCTTATCATTAACCACAATTTTCTCGAATAAATATGCCAAGGTTTCGTTAAACTTTTCTAGACCGTCATGTGGATAATAAAGTCTCTCTACTTGTCCAACGTAAATATATTTAACGTTATACTTTTTCAATAGCTTTACTGTTAACTCCGTTTCAGTACTGCTGAACATTGTAGACACGTCTTGAATGCGATTACTCACCTCCCGGCGGTAAGCCCATCTTTGCTGTTCTTGGTGCCATTTCCATCCTATTACTGTGGGCAATCCTGTATACACTGAAATCCTACTTCCCCATTGATATGTTGGGATCACAGCTTCCAGAATAATAGGAGAGCCTTGCACGTTCTGATTCAACCAGTTGATCCCTTCAAAATCTGCTTCCAGATCCACCGGACCTTTTGGATCTTGGTATATAGTGCCTGTAACAAAGTCAGTTCCGTCGAGAGTAAGCGATCTCTCATTATGATTAAATCGATCCCTCAGACGATCTCTAGTCCCCGCAACTGTGTAGATAGACGAGCTCACAAATAATAGTACTACAGCGAATACCCAAAACTTTTTTCCAACAGTTAATTGAATAATAGGTACATGTCTGCCGTGAGCTAGTCTCCATAAAAGATAGGCTGAGCCTATTGACAGCAATATCCAAATTTGCAAATAAAATTTAAATATCGTGTTCATTCTGTCGATATCGTTCTCAATCCTGAAAATGTCTAGTCCTATAGCGAGTGATAGAGATACGATAATAATCAGACAAACGAAAACAAGGTTTGGAGAATCAAGATCATCAGACCTAAGCCATTTAAATGCATTCACTAAGATCAAACCTAATAAGATAAATACCATCGGTATAGTGCTACCCAAGAAGCCCAGTGATAAGACTGTGAGAATTATCCCTAACGTTATAGCAATTGTGAGAGCCCATAGAATCACTGAACCGATACCAGAATTGCTTTTGGATACGATTTTCTGTTCTTTGTCTATTGCCTTGCTGGCATATGAAAATTTATTGCCGATATAATCATACCAATCTGCTAGAAAGCCCCATGACTTCTTGATGAAGAATGAACCAATTATGAAAAGGAATAAGCCATGAATAAGCAAGAACTGCCACCATGGCGTAGTGTTAGTGGTAAGTTCGAGAGAGTTAAAAAATGTTTCGTAATTAATATGATAGGGAAGAAAGATTATATAACCTATTCCAAATACGAAAACTGATTTCCAGATGGTTCGCAGCAATGTTGTGACACTAAGACCTCCATGATAAAAATACTCATAAACGTAAATTGACAGGATACTTAATAGAAGATAAGTTGGAAAATCCCATGCGTTGATAAGCCTAAGTACTCCAACAGATATTCCAAGGATAGATAATCGGGTAAGTGTTTCTATTTTGGAACTTCTCTGTAATGAGTTAAATTTTGGAGCACTAATTATGGTTGCATAGGAGAGAGCTAGTGTCATTAAGCTCATTGGTATAACCATCATATGAGCGTGTAAATCGGCAAAAAGAAAGGTGAAAAATGGAAATTCATTTATTTCAAATCCGGGCGGGTCCGGTGGCATCATTCGGCTACTTCGCCAGAAATCGAATTGACCAAATGGGAGATCGAGAAATACAATTCGCCAGACCCCTTCGATCATCTGAATAAGACCGTCCAAATTTCCGATAACTGCTGCGAAAAGAGCGGCTACCATTCCTGCCATGACACTCCCTGGATTGATCTTTTTTCTGGCAGCAACAAATTTATTTGTAATTAATACTCGCTCATTTAGAGCTCGTCGAGACCCTTCTACCAGGTTAAATACTATGGTAAAAACAGCTGATACGGTTAATGCAAAGAAGGTAGGTATTGCTAGATTAAAGGCAATGTTTGGATTGATCCCAGTGCTTTTTATAAGGTTAGCTACGATGAATTGTCCCCAATAGTAATAGTTTAGATAACCTCCTCCAAACCACGGATCGTAGGGTGGCATAAAACTGGATCGTAGGACTGCGTTGAGATATGCCATATCCATTGGCTTTTCTCCACCCCTGATAGGGTGCCATAAATCTGGATTAGCCATTCGTATCAAGATGAACGAGGCGAAAGCGGCGAGGAATATAAATTCGGCTATGATAATTAAGGACCATTGATTTTTAACAAATCTTTGTAACTCTTCTTTCAATCGAATAGCCGTTATGACTGATACTACGGTTAAAATTAGTATCGACATGGAAATAGATGTGCCGGAGAAAGCTAAAAGTTTCAGGCTGGCCAACAGCCAGACAAATAAACAAACCAAGAAAACTCCTAGAAGTTTAGAGAATAAGTAACCACGATCTACCAGCGGTCTGAAAATATAAAAGGTTATAGGTAATGCAAGTAGTCCTAGCACTTGAATTAAGATAAGCCATGCTACTACTGGGAATCGATTTGTCCAGCTGTCTTGCTTGACAATATCCGTCCACGTCCCTCCACTTTGTTGACGAAGAACATCTTTACTGGAGAGCATTAGGGCTGTTTTTGCATAGGGTAATTCATGAGTCTTATCAGGCAGGTTTCCGGACAAAAGTTTTTCCAACGTTTCCGTATCTAATTTAACTGAATTTTTCAATATGAGGACTAGGGGATGGTCATAGACGGAAAAACTTTCATCTGCGAAGCCGAAATTGAGCTCGATATCCGCAAATCCCATACGTTGTAATTCTTCTGGCTCTGGTAATGCTGGTCTCCTAAAGGTCCCATGAATAAACGCGATGTTAAGGAAATTTGGATAAGCTGCTTCGTAATGGACTAATTCGTATCCTAAGGTGCCTGAGAATAATTGACGATAATATTTAGAACTTAGGGGATATCTTTCAGGTAATCTGGGAATGGTTCCATACATACGATTACTGTATAAGACCATATAATCAGCTCGATTCAGTTCTTTAGCCAGTAACTGAGCCTTCATTTTAGTATCAGGATCATACATTGGTAGTTCCACGGTCTTATAGCTTCCTAAGTTGGGTAATCCTTCTTCCCAATGCTCTTTTAAAATAAGGGACCCTTTATCTACATTTAAATTGATCCATTCGGATGCTTGTACAGCTGTATGAGTAGATCTGTAAATTGATATGTAGGCTATTGCATAAAATAGAGTTGTTAAAACCAGTATTGTCAATCCTACTGCAAAGCAGCTTCTAAGAATCTTATTGTTATTGGTTCCTATCCATATCGCATATAGCATCTTAGACCCGAACAGTAATAAAAATGGTGTTATGGGAATGAGATAACGCAAAAATTTGACTTCAAAAGCCCCAGTTATCAAAAAGTAAGGTATAACCCAAGATAGAAGAAGTACGTCCAATTTTGATTCGGATGAACGAAGTGGTAAGGACGCTGCGAGGACTATAATGGATGTGGATATCGCAACAAATACGGCAATGGGGTGTGCAGAAGCAATCAATATGGTCATAGGGAGAATTAGTCCCAGTAAAACCGAGAAAATCCGGTATAAATTTCGCAAACCACGCATGTATACGTATAATAAGCCGCTCCAGGCCACAATACCTAAAGGCCATCCCAATCCCCATGTCGCCAGTTGACGTAATTGATACCAATATGCGGTTGTGTCTATGTACTGACGAGTATACGGATAATCTCTAATACGTCTGACCATTTCAGATTGTTCCGACACATCACCCAAAAACGTATACCAATCAAGAAGTGCATATGGTTGGGACATAAAGAATATAAGTACCGATACGCATGACCCTGTTAGGATACTTTTTACGAGGTAATGCCAGTTTTCAGTATAAGTCGATCTGCTGGAATTTGAGCAGATATATATCAAATGTGACACGACGAAAGGAGCATATATGGGGGCTTGGCTTATCTTAGTGGATAATCCCAAACCAATGAATATACCTGAAATTATTGATGCTTTAATAGTCCCCGTTGTGGATATGCGGTACATGAAAAATAGAGCGGAAATAGCGAAAAGAGTTTGAATGGTGTCAACCGCAAAAAAGTGACTTAGTTGAATATGTATGACCGCCAGAGCTGTAAATAAAGAAGCTAATAAACCAACCGTTCTTCCATATATCATTCTACCGACGAAGAAAACTAAGGCCACCGTAGTAATGTCAGCCAGGGCAGAAATAGATCTCCCCAAAGTACGAAGATCTACAGAGGGTTCTCCGGTAGCGAGTTCTGATATGTAACTTACACCCTTTAAGAGATATAGCGGAAAGCTTCCATATGGAAACCACCTCGGATTCCATGGGCTTTCATGAGGTATGAAAAGTGTCTTGAAATTATTGAATTCAGGCAGGTTTAAGCTGGCGACTTTGGATAAAATTGCTCGTTCGTCAGGGTGAGGGGACCAGTGATAGCCATCGTCCCAGTTGAGTCCAAAAATGCGGAAACATAATGCGATAAATATTATAAACGCAGCTATATATAAGTGGAAGACTTCTGGATTTAAGGCCGAAGACCGTCGTACGTTTCTATAAATTAGATAGATCTTTGAAAGGACTTGCATTTCTAGTCCATCATAAACAGTATCAGAGTTTGCCACTAACCCGTCAATGATTGACGGTCCTGTGGACTTTTCAAAGAGTTAGGTAGCTATTTAACTGTGGACTCGATGGTCAAAAAGTCGATGAACGAACCAGTGGCACGTATTATCCAAATCGTATGGCCTGATCTACGATGTCTAGGCCAACTCTTTCACTCCAAGCTGCTAGTAACTGTTGGGTAATAGGACCGGGATCACCGTTTCCGATCTGGCGCTTGTCCACCTTAGTGACAGGCAGTATGCCTGGCCCTGTAAAAGAAAAGAATGCTTCGTCGGCCGTATATAAATCATAGGGTTGTAAACTTTCTGCTACTACAGGTATATTCAATTGTTTAGCCAAATCAAAAACAGTGCTTCTGGACATACTTTGCAGTATATCTTCGTCTCCTGGAGTTCGTATAACTCCGTTACTAATTAAAAACACGCTATTTATTGTTCCCTCTGTGATGTTGCCGTCCAAGTCTGTCAAGATTGGCCAGGAATCTGGATCGACATCGGCTGCTTCTAATTCTGCTAAATTGAAATTCATACGGCTATGATGCTTTACTTTTGGCTCCAGTGATTCGGCGGGATAGCTTCTGGTTCTAGTAATCACACCGCTAGCTCCTGTCTCATAGGACGAAGCATACCTAGTATAATCGAGAGGATAAACACGGACACATACAGTGGGTGGTCCAGCAGAGTGTGCCCATCTGCCTGGGCCCCGGGTGATAAATGGGCGAACATAGAAATCATTTCCTTCCTCGCGTAAGTGCTCATTTCGTCTCACGGCCTCCTCGCAGACATCGAGCATTTCGCTGGAAGTCAGTCCGGGGTCTATTCTAACGTATTTGAGGGAGCGGTAGAGACGGTCAACGTGGTCTTTCATACGGAAGGTTTTACCGTTGAAGGTACGAGCGACGTCGAAAACCACATCAGCTACTAGGAATCCCCTATCCGTAGGATCTATCTTTACTTCGCTCCAAGGTACCCATTGCCCGTTCAAGTATGCGATGTTATCCGCCATATTGTGCTCCTCCCTTCTTACTGCTATGCCGCATATCCACTGATTTGATTGAATTATACTCCGCGTTTGTTTAGAACGATAGTATCTATTAGAAATCGGGGATTGTAAAGTTGTCGTGGAAAATAAAAAAGAGTACCTTTACTCAGGGTTCATGAAATATTGTTTTTAGGATATTGCCAATGTCATATAGAGAACAAGTTCAATCAGGACAGCATTCCAAAGGTTATAGATCATTGATTTTAGATTTGGATGGTACGCTGATAGGAAGAGATGAGAAGATTGCACCTAGGGTCTATGGTCAGGTGATTGAGGCAAAAGAAATAATTGAAGTAAGTATTGCCAGTGGGCGAGAAGCAACGGATGTTGTAAAATTTGCGAGATGTTTAGGTTTAACTACACTTCAGATAGCTGATAACGGTGCACTTATTCTAGATCCTAGGAACGGTAATAAAATTTGGAGTGCGCCACTAGGTAACGATCGAGCTCAGGTCATTATAGATAAATTGGTTACTGAGGACTTGGTATTTATTGCACAGCATGCTACAGGGTCCATTACTAATGCATCCATGATAAACGATCATATTATTACATGTGTTTCAGCTTTGGATATGAACGAGTCAGATGCAGATCAGTTGGTCTCTCACTTCAGATTCGACCTTAGCCTAAATGTAGTGAAGGTTATACTACCGTATAACGATAAATGGGCAGTGGATTTTACACTGAATGGGATAGACAAGGGAACTGCTTTATTGAGATTGGCATGTCTAAAGAGGATCAGTCCAAACCAAATCATCACGGTTGGAGATAGTTATAATGACTTAGCATTATTACGATCTAGTGGCTTGGGAATCGCGATGGGTGATGCACCTAAAGAATTAAAAGATCTAGCTGACTTCGTAGCTCCCACGTTGGATAACGATGGTTTAGCTGTAGCAATACAGGAATTTATCCTTCCGATGATAAGAGAAAGTCATGACTAAACGACGGTACCAAATGCTAGCCACATTTAAAAGACGGACTTCACATTATGCTATAATCCTTACCTTGGGGAGAGATGGCCGAGCGGATGAAGGCGCTGGTCTCGAAAACCAGTATGGGATTAATCTCATCGTGGGTTCGAATCCCACTCTCTCCGTATGGGAAGTGTAATAAGAGTCCTGATCTTAAGATTGTAACTTTGTACATCAGTTTGAAGTTGGATAAATGAATCTCTCAGACAGATGAGACTCCATTTTTTTCAGGAGAGATGCTAGAGCGGACGAATAGGCACGCCTGGAAAGCGTGTGTCCTCGCAAGGGGACCGTGGGTTCGAATCCCACTCTCTCCGCCACAACTTTTTTGTTAGTTTGTCGGTCTTATAGTGAACCAAATATTAAATACTTAATAATGTGCACTTGACACCCTGTAGTAGTATTTACATTTGAGCCTTATTTTCTATGTGGCCGTTGTAAGTGAAGTTTGGGATGATGGATGAAGAGTGTAGATAAAAAGATCTATTATTAGGATACGGCGTTATAATTAAAATATATTGGCGGTATGGTAATTTATGTCAAAAGATTTAGTAATAGTTGAGTCACCAGCAAAGGCCCTAACCATTGGGCGTTTTCTAGGAAAGAATTTTGTAGCGAAGGCGTCTATGGGTCATGTTAGAGATCTGCCTACCGGTAAGATGGGTGTGGAGGTGAATGAAAAGGAGTTCAAACCTACATATACTAATCTTAAGGATAAAAGGAAGATTATTTCGGAACTTACTAAAGCCTCCAAAGAGGCAACTACAGTCTATTTGGCTACAGACCCTGATAGGGAAGGTGAAGCAATTTCTTGGCATCTTCTTGAAGCGGCTAAGATTAGTAAATCAAAAGCCAAGAGAGTGGTCTTTCATGAAATAACTAAAGAAGCTGTACGTGAAGCTTTTAACAATCCACGAGAATTAGATTATCATTTGATAGATGCCCAGCAAGCAAGGCGTATATTGGACAGATTGGTAGGTTATAGATTGAGTCCAGTTTTGTGGGGTAAAGTGAGACGAGGGTTATCTGCGGGTCGAGTTCAATCAGTCGCACTACGTCTCGTGGTTGACAGAGAAGAACAGGTAAAAAGTTTTATCCCAGATGAATATTGGACCATAGAAGCACGCCTTAAGAAAGGCACAGAGGGTGAGAAACATCAACATTTCAAAGCTAATCTTCATTCCATAGGGGGGGAGAAGAAGCAGATTCGAATCAAGGAACAAAGAGAGGCGGTTGATATTACAACGGATTTGCAAGGGGCTAGCTTTGTTGTTGAATTGATAAAAAAACGAGAAACACGTACACGACCATCGGCGCCATTTATTACAAGTACCATGCAGCAAGAAGCGTCACGAAAGTTAAGATTTACTGCCCGGCGGACTATGCAGATAGCACAACAGTTATATGAAGGACTCGATGTGAATTCTGAGGGTACTGAAGGGCTTATTACCTACATGAGGACTGATTCCTCAAATGTGTCACAGGGAGCACTGTTAGATTGCAGCACATATATTGAAAACGTGTTTGGCGATGAGTATAGGCCTGATTCACCAAGAATTTACAAGAAGAAAGCCAAGGGTGCGCAGGAGGCTCATGAGGCGGTTAGGCCAACGTCTATATTTAGGACACCAGAATCAATTAAGAATTCTCTTACAACAGATCAATTCAAACTTTACGATCTCATTTGGAAGCGAATGGTAGCCAGCCAAATGGAGGACGCTTTGTTTGATTCTACAAGAGTGGATATTAAGGCAGAGAGTGGGAAATCATCGAAGCAATATATATTTAGAGCAACCGGATCGATCGTTAAATTTCGGGGATTTCACGCGTTGTATAAAGAGGATACCGACGATACTCGTGATGATAAGAGTCAAGATAATACAACAACTCTTCTTCCTGATTTTGTTAGAGGTGAATCCATAGAATGCGATGATCTGGTTTCTGAACAACATTTTACGCAGCCTCCGCCCAGATATTCTGAGGCAACTTTGATTAAGGGCTTGGAGGAAGAAGGAATTGGTCGTCCTAGTACCTACGCACCTATTATAGCAACCATAATGGATAGGGATTACGTTAGGCAAGATAACAGAAGGTTTATACCTACTAAATTGGGTATCGTTGTTACCAAACTACTAACTAAACACTTTCCCAATATTATGGATACAGGATTCACTGCCAGAGTAGAGGAAGAGTTGGATGAAATCGCCGAAGGAGAACGAGAATGGGCCCCTGTTCTTAGAGAATTTTATGTTCCATTTGACAAAGCTATTGAAAA
Source organism: uncultured Dehalococcoidia bacterium (assembly GCA_964431885.1). Lineage (GTDB taxonomy): Bacteria > Chloroflexota > Dehalococcoidia > Lucifugimonadales > CAUZEB01 > CAUZEB01. The sequence continues at coordinate 16,013 of CAYSLK010000157.1, forward strand.
AGCTATGAAAGAGGCTCAACGAGTTCCTAGTAGTGAAATAGATGAAGAAAGCGACGAATTCTGTGAAAAATGTGAAAGACCAATGGTGATTAAGTCGGGCCGTTTTGGGAGATTTCTATCATGTAGTGGTTTCCCAGAATGTAAGACGTCCAGACCATTGCTAGCTCGAGTGGGGGTTGATTGTCCTGAATGCGGTGGTGATTTAGTGGAACGTAAGTCGAAGGCTCGTGGTGCTAAGAAATTTTATGGCTGTGCTAATTATCCGACGTGCACTTTCGCTGTTAATCAACGTCCATTATCAGCTATATGTCCCGAATGTAGTAAAATGCTCGTCTCTTCTGGAAAGGATAAGGCTAGGTGTAATTTCTGTGATTATGATGGTCCTGTACCTAAGGAAGAACCTGTTGATATAACTGTATAGATTGATTAAGGTTAAATTCCTTCTTTTCCCAAAACCCCCGTTCGACTTGTTTCAGATATCTAACTTAATGATATTTGTCATTCTATTGGGACGGATGTGTAAAATTTGAGTTAGAGACTAGATATATGCTTGATTTTCCGGATGTTTTTGTAAGGAGAACTAGGAAGGAGTCTCGAAAGTCGTAGTCATCAGACTTTAATACCCTAGAACTCTGTTTACATCAGCGGTATTCTGAGGTGCATGGATAGAACAGAATGGTGCAAGATCCTAAGTAAATTTGAAAACCATTTAAAATTGGAGAGGTCACTGGCGGAACTCACAATCAGGAACTATAAGACAGATATAGAAACCTTTTACCAATATATGAACGAAGAGAGGATTGTTGATTTCAAAACGATAGACAGATCCTTCGTAAGAGGATTCTTTGGTTGGCTAATTGATCTTGGATATGTTAGGCCGAGCATAGCACGAAAATCCAGCGTCTTGAAAACGTTTATGCATTGGATGGTGAAAGAAAAACTGATACTCCAGGATCCTATGCCCGGTCGAGGTGTCATAAAGATAGATAGTCGTTTGCCTAGATTTCTATCCGAGGAAGATGTTCTGAGACTGATGAAATCACCAGATATGACAGATAATTTCGGTTTTCGTGACAGGGCTATATTGGAAGTTATATACGCTTCAGGAATGAGAGTTAGCGAAGCAACTAATATTAATGTTGATCAAGTTAATCTGGGACAAGGAGAAGTTAGAGTATTAGGTAAAGGAGCTAAAGAACGTATAGTACTTCTAGGCAAACCAGCTTTAGCTCTACTGCGCACATATATGATGGATATAAGACCAAAGCTGACTAAAATGAAAGGTTCTAGGGCGCTGTTTTTAAATCGATATGGTTCTCGTTTGAGCCAACGTAGCATCCAATCCAAGGTGCGTGCATATGCTAGGAAAGCAGGGATTGATTCAGGGGTGCATACACATACTCTACGCCATACTTTTGCGACCCATATGTTGGAAGGTGGGGCAGATTTGAGAGTTGTGCAGGAACTATTAGGCCATTCAAATCCAGCTACAACACAAATATATACACACCTAACACAAACCGAACTCAGAGAGACTTATCATTCAGCTCATCCTAGAGCGAAACTTCCGAATGGTCGAGTAGTCGAAAGGATGAAAGAAGAAGATTAACGTAGTTTCCATCTTAGGGTACAATGACTGTGCTATTCGTTAAAAATAAGGTGTCATATGAAGGTTATAGTTATAAATGGTCCTAATCTTAATAATTTAGGTAAGAGAAATATTGGTCACTATGGATCTAAAACTCTGTTAGAAATAGAAGAATTGATTAGAGTTAAAGCTGAAGAACTCCGTGTTGAGGTGGAATTTTTTCAGTCTAACCATGAGGGTGCCATAGTAGATTACCTACAATCAGCTCCCGTAGACAGTTCAGGGATAATCATTAACGCTGGTGCTCTTACTCACTATGGATTATCATTAAGAGATGCGCTGTTAGACGCAGCTTTGCCTGTAATAGAAGTGCATTTGTCTAATATACACGCCAGAGAGCAATTTCGACATCATTCAGTAATTGCCGACACTGCTATTGGGCAAATCGTTGGATTGGGAAGTCACAGCTATCTCTTTGCTTTAGAATATTTAGCACATGAGATAAATAAAGGATCTTAGATATGAGCGTCAAGCAAAGAGTCACGGAACTGCGTAAGAAACTCCAAATGGAAGGTTTGGACGCAATGCTAATCTCTAATTCTGAGAACAGACGATATTTATCCGGCTTTACGGGATCGTCAGGGTATCTAGTTGTTACCCAAGAGGAATCAATTCTATTAACAGATTTCAGATACACAGAGCAAGCTAGCAATCAATCTCCCGATTTTACTATTGAACGTATTGGTGGGAATTATGCTTGGCTATCTAATATTGTTCAAGAACTTGAAATTAAAAAGATGGGCTTTGAAGGACAAGACTTGTCTTTTGCAACTCACCTTATTTTCAAAGACATTCTTAACGAAAGTACTAAAGGCGATGGTCCTTCTTCATTTATACCAACAGATGGTATTGTCGAAAGCATAAGAATTTTGAAAGATGGTCGAGAACTAGAGTTGCTAACTCATGCCATTAGATTATCCGATAAAGCAATCAACAAAATAGCTCCTTACATAGAAACCGGCGTTAAGGAAAGTGATATAGCTTGGAGTTTAGAAAAAGAAATGCGAGATGGTGGAGCTGAGAGCGTTGCTTTTGATATTATTGTGGGCTCTGGTGCCAATGGGGCTTTGCCACATCATCGTGCGGGTGAGAAATTAATACAGGATGGAGACGCCGTTGTTATAGATATGGGAGCCAAGTATGAAGGGTATAATAGCGATCTTACACGAACCGTGATGGTTGGTAAAGCGAATGATACTTTTACCGAAGTGTATCAGATCGTTTTGAATGCCCAACTATCGGCCATAGAAAATATTAGGGAGGGTATGACAGGAGGAGAAGCTGACGCTATTTCAAGAGATATTATCACCAAAGCAGGCTATGGAGACGCTTTCGGACATAGCCTTGGTCATGGAGTCGGACTTGCTGTTCATGAGAATCCACGAGTTGGTCCCAATTCAAGAGATGTTCTTCAAGATGGAATGGTGTTTACTATTGAGCCTGGTATATATATAAATGGTTGGGGAGGAGTGCGGATTGAAGATGTGGTTGTCCTAGAAAATGGTCGAGCACGTGTGATTAGTAATGCAGACAAATAATTTTATTAGAATTAATGAACTCTTTTAATATCAGGGCGGCAGGGGGGATTCCCGAATGAGCATCAGTTATGGTGAATTAAAGAAAGGTATGTCCATTGAGGAAAATGATGTTCCTTATGTTGTCGTAGACTACGAACGTAATAAAATGCAGCAACGTGCGCCAGTCATGCGTATCAAATTACGAGAACTTATAACAGGAAAGCTTGTAGAAAAAACTTATCAAGGCTACGACGTAACTTTCACACCTGCTTCAGTAGACCGACGTTCAGCTCAGTATATTTATAGGGAAGACAACTTGCATTATTTTATGGATACGGAAACATATGAACAATTCCCTCTTTCCGACGATCAAATTATGGACGAATTACAATACTTGGTTGAACAGGCTTCTGTTGATCTGTTGATGTATCGGGATAATCCTGTAGCCTTGGAATTGCCGATCACGGTAGAATTGATAGTCGCTGAGACTATTCCCGGTGTAAAGGGAGATACTGCTCAAGGGGGAACTAAACCAGCCAAGTTAGAGACGGGATTAAATATTAACGTTCCATTGTTCATAAATGAAGGCGATGTTTTAAAAGTGGATACAAGGACAGGACACTATCTGTCAAGGTCCTAACATGGAAATTTACAGTGTAGACCAAATTTCCAACAGCATAAAGGATTTGATAGAAAGAGACGCATTAATGCAGGACGTGTGGGTTCAGGGCGAGGTTGGAGACTTACATAGAGCTCGTTCCGGGCACATTTATTTTTCACTTAGAGGCGCTCGTACGTCTATGTTGCGTTGTGTGATGTTTCGTAACGCATACAGTTCAAGGCCCCTGGAAATTGGAGACGCCGTTGTTATTCATGGAAAGGTTTCTATATATCAAGCAAGAGGTGATCTTCAGATCATTGCAGATATTATCCAGCCCGAAGGAGTCGGACCTCTTCAGTTAAAATTAGAAGAGCTAAGATTAAAACTTGAGAAAGAAGGCTTGCTGGAACCAACTAGGAAACGATCAGTCCCTATGTTTCCCAAAAGAGTCTGTGTGATCACTTCATCTACGGGATCAGTTTGGCATGATATTAAAAGCATTGCAGCCCGTCGCTATCCTCTCGTGGAGCTTGTGTTGTGTTCGTCTCCAGTTCAAGGCGAAATGGCTGTACCAGGACTTATTGAAGGACTAGTAAAAGTTAATAATCTACCTGATATTGATGTTATTATTCTGGCTAGAGGAGGAGGATCGTTGGAAGACTTGTGGTCCTTCAACAATGAGTCTGTTGCCAGAGCTATTCACGCAAGTAAGGTACCAGTAGTCAGTGCTATAGGTCACGAAACCGATGAAACCATAGCTGATTTAGTCTCTGACGTTAGGGCTTCTACTCCTTCGGCAGCAGCTGAACTGGTTTTCCCTGATAGAGAGTCCTTGATGGAGAGAATACTGATGATAGAACGCATCATAACCAGAAGCATATCAAATCAACTAAATTCGAAAGCTGAGCGGCTACAACAAGTACGAGACATACTTGAAAGGTTTCAACCTGATATTGATAATCTAAAGATACAAATTGATGATTTAATGAGAGCAGCTGGATCATCCTATGAACATAACTTATATATCAATAAAATGATATTGAAGAGTCTTGAGAAAAGATTAGAATCTGTTAGCCCTCGTGATATTCTGTTGCGGGGCTACGCTATTGTTGAGACCGAGGAAGAAAATAATATAGTTAGAGATATCACACAACTTAAAGCTGAAGATAAGGTCCACGTGACAGTACATCGAGGTGTTTTCCGAGCAAAAGTGGAATCTGTTGAGGCTGTGGACCAATGATTAATGTTATATGCTGCAATCAGGGAATAACTCAGTTTTGTGGTAGGAGGTAGACATCGAAAACTCTCAAATAGGTGGAGGATCTTCACATAAGCTTACGTTTGAAGAGGCTTTTTCTCGTTTAGAAGAAGTAGTTCAACGGCTTGAACAAGGTGGTCTTTCTCTTGATGATGCTACAGGCATTTATGAGGAAGGCATCAATCTGGGAAAGCTTTGTAGTGAAATGCTAGCAGCGACCGAATTAAAAATATCAAAAATTCAGACTTCGTACGCAGAGCAAATATTTACCGCAGAAGTTGACTTAGATTAGCGTTTGGAATAATGGATAAACTTACAATAAGAATTTCAAAGGTAATCGGCATAATTGTAAGACGTTTGCATAGCCAGGGTCTAAGAACGACGTTGCTGTGGTTCTATGTTAGAGGCAGTGATTGGATTACGGGTAGCCCTAATCTGCAATATAGCCAGATCACTGAACATCTTTATATTGGTCCACAGTATCGCAAATTTGGCAAGTCTAGGTTAGAGGCTACTGGAATTCATCATAGCGTAAACATGCGCAGTGAATTTAACGATTTGGAACGCGGCTTAGCATTGGAAAATCATTGCTATCTGCCAACAATAGATGATCAAGCCCCGACCCTAGAGCATGTTACAAGTGGTGTAGCTTTCATAGAACGAGCTCTGGGTAACGGAGGCAAGGTTTATATCCATTGTGGTGGTGGAGTTGGAAGGGCACCAACTATGGCGGCAGCGTACTTCATCAGTGTTGGATATAGCTGTCAAGAATCTTTGCTGTTGATACAACGTGTACGACCATTCATACAAGTTACGCCTGTTCAATTAGATTTGTTACGGTATTTAGACGCACTATATGAAAAGAAATGATTATAACTCAACGACATCACTCTCGTGTCACTGAATGAAGATTTCATGGAAAGCGTTTTCAATAGTAATAGGAGTTCGCACTCATGAGTGAAACTACTGAACCAGTAGTTTATATTAATGGCAAGTTTTGGAATCAAGGAGAAGCCTCTAAGATCCTACAGGGGAAAGAATATAGTTCAACTGGTGGTTTTTATGATACCGAACGCACTTTTAATGGAAAAATATTTAGATTGAGGCAACATATTGAACGATTGTATAGAGGTCTAGAATACAGTAGACTCGACCCGGGATTAACTATCGATGAGATGATTGAAATTACTAATAAGACGCTGGAGGCGAACAAGCGTTTTTTGGGTCCAGACGAGGAATATACCATTACACAAGTTGCCAGTTTAAGTCCTGTGTCATCAAGTGAACAAAGTCCGTCAATGAATGTAGTGGTATATTGTCAGAAACTGAACTTTTCTGAATTTGCTGAAGGGTACGTCAATGGAGTTAAAGTGGTTACCCCTTCAACTTATACATTATCGTCGGATATGTCTCGTTCCAATTCAGGGAGAGAAAACGTGAAGACGTATCATCTTATGACCAGCTCTGAAGGTAGTATAACTGAATGCAGGGGCGGAAATTTTATGTTCGTTTGTGACGGGCGTATAAAACTGCCAGATCGCGACACTGTTCTTTCCGGAGTAAGTATGCAGACAGTGTTGGAATTAGCAGAAATGTTGGAAATCCCGGTGGATGAGGGGGATTATTCACCTATGGACGTTTATCATGCAAAGGAAGCCTTCGTTTCCAGCACACGCTTCTGCATACTTCCAGTAACGACTCTTAATGGCTATTCACTGGGTAAGAATGTGCCAGGGCCTACTACTCGAAATTTACTCGATGCTTGGCGTGAGATTGTTGGCATAGATTTTATACAGCAGGCATTAAAGCACATTTAACCTGGAAAAAAATCAATTCATGTTACGATGGCTATGGATATAAAGTCAGGCTTATTAATAGATCAGTTTGGTTGTTTGCCATAATGATCGGGATAACCGCTGGAACTGAAGATATCTCTGGCTGGAAGACAGATTAGGTCGTCCAAACAGGTGCCAGGATTATTTTTTAAAAAAGTACCAATTATCTGATAGCCAATACTATAACCTGCCCACCGTGGTATTCGATCGTTGTCTCCAAATAATATTCTGCGTATTTCCAAAGTGTCCGAAACATGTAGACGTCGGTGAACAACGTGCCATAGGGTTTCGAGAAGTTCAGGATTTAAGGCCTCGCTCCATTGAGGCTTCAACCTTGGGAATATGTTAGATGCAAAGGTGTCAGCCAAACCTTCAACTATCAAGGCATCAAGAAGTGTTTCAGGTTCTTGGGTGTTCATAAATACCAGTCGTCCACTTGCAATAGCCCGTGGGAAGTGCAAATTTCGTAACAGGTGGACGTATTCGTGAGTAATCGTATATTTGAGCCATTCTTTCCAATTACGGACAGGCCAAAGAAAGACAAGCATGACCTGTGAGCTTAAACTAAATCCAAGGACACCGCCCATTTGATTAACCAAAACATGACTCGATCCATCACCGGGGAAGAGTAGAATATTTGCATTCAGAGCTGGTTCAGGAAGAATTTCAGAGCATTTGAGAAAAGCGTGCTCAGCAATTGATTTGGGCGAATCTTTATCCATATTACGCAAGGAAGCCACAAGATCATCTACTTTGGGATCCCCCATTTGAGTAATAACTGAACGTTCTCCCAGATCGACTAAAGTGGGGTGAAGTTGGCGGAGTAGATTTCTAACGTATTCCCGAACGTCTCGCTCTAGACAATTTACACTTTCTTCATACTCAAGCGATCTATATTGTCTGGCAAATTTTGCCACAACTCTGTACGCTGGCACTATTGTTATAGTCAATGATTGTCTCCAGATAGAATCAATAAGCTAAAAAGCATTAGTCTGCTATGACACATCATAACAGGCAAATGAAGTGTGTGTTAGAGTGGTTATAGGCGAAATCATATATGATCTTTTTTAATTCTAAAAACGTTTAAAGTACTGTTGACAAGCAAATCAATCTAGCCCTATACTTTGCCAGACACTGGGGAAATACTTTTTGGATTGTAGGCGGGCCCGGTGTCCCATATACTACGAATCTCGCCCTTCTCATTTAGTTGCTCTAGGGTCTGTGTTGTTTATTTGGGTATTTGCCGAGACCCCTTTATGACATAAGTTTAGTGGATAAAACTATATTTGTTTTCGTATTGGGCAAATAGTTTAAGAGAGTCGTAGTCTTGTTTAATTCTTCTAGTGTTTTCATTTTGTTAGAGTAAATATGACTAAGTTTATTTTTGTTACAGGTGGCGTGGTTAGCTCTGTAGGTAAAGGCATTAGTGTTGCCTCTATAGGTCGTATTTTAAAAAGCAGAGGCGTCTCCGTTTCCGTGCTTAAATTGGATCCGTATCTCAATGTAGATCCGGGTACTATGTCTCCTTATCAACATGGAGAGGTCTTTGTTACAAATGACGGAGGAGAAACAGACCTAGACTTAGGACACTACGAACGTTTTATAGATGTAAATTTAACAAAGTCTTCAAATATTACAGCCGGTCAGATTTACAGTGACGTTATTGCCCGTGAGCGCAGAGGTGAATTTTTGGGTGGAACCATTCAGACAATTCCTCACGTCACCGACGCCATTAAAAAGAAAATCTTGAATCTAGCAGAAGAAAGTAATGCTCAGACAATTGTGGTGGAAGTGGGTGGAACTGTTGGGGATATTGAAGGATTGCCTTTTTTAGAAACAATTCGTCAGATGCGTAATGAAGTAGGCAGAGACAACGTATACTACATACATGTTACTTTTCTTCCTTACCTATCGTCGTCAGGGGAACTGAAAACTAAACCTACCCAACATAGTGTTAGAGAGCTAAGAAGTATAGGTATTCAGCCTGATGTCATCATCTGCAGGAGTGATTATCCTCTACCTGCTGATATCAAAAATAAAATAACGATTCATTGTGATGTGCAGTCTAGAGCAGTCATTACTCTTCCAACCGTGTCGTCTGTCTATCAGGTTCCTATGATATTAGAAGATGAAGGTTTGGGCGATCTGATAGTCGAAAGTCTTGATCTTCCTGTGGATGAGAGTCGTATGGTTGATTGGCGCATCATGGTTGAGGCTATAGCACGTCCCAAAGATCTCATACGTATAGCTGTTGTGGGTAAATACGTTGATCTCCATGATTCTTACATATCTGTTAAAGAGGCATTATTACACGCGGGTCTGTCCCAAGAGAGGGATGTACAGTTGGAGTGGGTCCCATCAGAAGATATTGAAATTGGTGAATCTCCTGTTATCTTGGATTCGGTCCATGGGATAGTCATACCAGGTGGTTTTGGTCCCCGTGGGGTAGAAGGTATGATTAAGACTGCTAGATATGCTAGAGAGAATAGAATCCCATATCTAGGTTTGTGTCTGGGGTTACAAGTGATGGTAATAGAAGCAGCGCGGAATTTGTTAGGTAAGAGAGAATCACATTCTACTGAAGTGAATCCGAATACGCCTGATCCTGTAATTGATCTAATGCCAGATCAAAGAGATATAAAAGAGATGGGAGGTTCCATGAGATTGGGAGTCTATCCGTGCGATATAGTCAAAGATAGCTGGGCTGCAACGGCGTATCAGAATACCAGAATCTTCGAGCGTCACCGTCACAGATTCGAGTTTAATAATGATTATCGGGAACAATTAGAAAAGGTGGGACTTCATGCTACAGGCCTTTCTCCAGATGGAAGTTTGGTGGAAATAATGGAATTGACTGGACATCCTTTTATGGTAGGGGTTCAATTCCACCCGGAGTTTTTGTCTCGACCAAATCAACCCCATCCCCTGTTTCGTGAATTCATACGTGTCGCAAAGAATACTTTGAGGAAGGGCAGTCAGCATAAGTTACCTATCAGTAAGTCTTCATCTTCAGGAATAATTTATAACGTGTCATGAGAATACTTGGTTTTTTTTGAAGATGATCGAATTAATGAGAACGTCCTGTTGGTTTAAGTATTTAATAAACTGGAAGCATAGAGTGGTAGACTAGAATATAGTGATATGCTACGATGGGTGTGCTCCGCTCTGTATGATACGCGGTGCTCCCCAGGGCGTTTACGTAGCATCTCTATTGTTAAATCCCCAGTTTAGTGTAGCTTTTAATGATTTTCATATGGATATGCTGACAACCTAAGTTTAGAGAATAAAACTAGATCTGTTACCCTCCTCAGAGAGAGACGAATCATTAGGGGCACATACTCCTAAAATCTCTGGCCTAAGAGTAGTTTTTAAAGAAAGGGCATCACATAGGAGACCAATCGATCTCATTTTATCTAATTTAGTCGTACGTCAGGTTGTTATTAAACTTGATAAATCAGTGATTATGTGGAGAAAGAAATGGACTTATCGGAACTTAGGCGAAAGAGTAATGAACAGCTCATTGAGGTGGCTATTGAGATTGGTATTGCCGAGAATGGTGCGACACCCAAACGTCAGGATCTAATGGTAAAAATCCTGAATCATTTTGGTGAGAAAGATGGCCGCATTACGGCTACGGGTATTCTCTCCATTGTGAATGAAGGCTACGGATTTCTTAGGCAAGATGGTAGTCATCCTGGAGCCGGTGACGTGTATGTTTCACAGTCTCAAATTAGACGATTTGGCTTACGTACTGGCGATGAAGTATCTGGTAATGTCAGGCCACCCAAAGATGGTGAAAGATACTTTGGTTTGGTGAGAGTGGAAGAAGTTAACCAGGTAGCTGCAGAATCATCGCGTAACCGCCCACATTTTGAATATTTAACACCCGTTTTTCCTACAGAACATATGAATTTGGAGACTGTAGCATCCAATCTTTCCACGAGATTGATAGATCTTTTGTCTCCTGTTGGCAGAGGTCAAAGAGGATTAATAGTCTCACCCCCAAAGGCTGGTAAGACATCCTTATTAAAGGAAATTGCGAATGGAATTTCGGATAATGCCCCGGAAATCCATATCATGGTTGCCTTAATTGGAGAAAGGCCGGAAGAAGTGACGGATATGAGGCGATCTGTAGAAGGTGAAGTCTATAGTTCTACATTCGATGAACCAGTTGAAGATCATTGTAGAGTTGCAGAGTTAGTGTTGGAAAGAGCTAAGAGAATGGTGGAAAGTGGGAAGGACGTAGTAATTTTGCTGGATAGTATAACTAGACTTACTCGGGCGTATAATCTCGCAGTCCCCACGAGTGGGCGAACGTTGTCTGGTGGAATAGATCCAATTGCGTTATATCCTCCAAAGAAATTTTTTGGCGCTGCACGTAATACTGAAGAAAGTGGCAGTCTTACCATTCTAGCCGCTTGTTTGGTAGATACAGGAAGCCGAATGGATGATGTTATCTACGAAGAATTTAAAGGAACAGGCAATATGGAAGTGCATTTGGATAGGCGGCTATCCGAAAGACGTATATTCCCTGCTATAGATATAGATAGAAGTGGCACTAGAAGGGAAGAATTACTTTTAGATGAAGTAACACAGAAAAAAGTCTGGGTCCTACGTCGAATGGTAGGCATGATAACTAATGATGGGATGAGATCAACC
>CAYSLK010000158.1:0-2715 GCA_964431885.1 uncultured Dehalococcoidia bacterium
AAAAAATGAAACTCTTGGGAGAACCGGATTTGCTCACCTCTTTGAGCATGTTATGTTCGAAGGGTCAAAACACCATAACCACGGCTACTTTGAACCTTTACAAAAAGTTGGTGCCATTCTGAATGGTTCAACTACACCCGATAGAACAAACTATTGGGAAAACGTACCATCCAATTATCTTGAATTAGCGTTATGGCTAGAATCAGACAGGATGGGTTTCCTACTGGAAGCGTTGGACCAACAACGATTCGATGTTCAAAGGGATGTTGTGAAAAATGAACGACGACAGAGTTATGAAAACCGTCCCTACGGCATGACCCACCTAACTTTACAACCTATAGTGTTTCCAACACCGCATCCGTATAGCTGGCCCACTATAGGCTCACAAAAGGATCTCGATTCTGCTGATCTGGAAGATGTTAAAGCATTCTTCCAGCATTATTATTCCCCTTCCAACGCTAGTATAGCCATTGTTGGGGACGTAGTCACTTCTGATGTTAAAAGACTTGTTGAGAAATACTTCGGAGACATACCACCCGGCCCAACAATAAACCGTATTGGCCGTATGGACTCGAATTTAAAAGGTCGAGTATCTTTAACAATGATGGACAAGGTGAAGCTAGAACGCTTGAACCTGGTTTGGCCAACTGTGCCAATGTTTGATGAAAACGAAGCTGCCCTTAGTGTATTAGGAGTAATACTTGGAGACGGGAAAAGTTCTAGATTAAATCAACTACTGGTACATGAGAAACAAATTGCACATGACGTGCATGTTTTTAACCATCCTCAAGAAATAGCAGGAGAATTCCATATTCAAGTCACTGCCAATCCTGGTCAGTCATTAGAAGAAATAGAAGACCTCATATTTAAAGAATTATACAAACTACGTAAAGAGGAACCTAGAGTTGAGGAACTAAATCGCGCAAAAAACCGTATAGAAAGTTCTCATGTTAGCCAGCTAGAAAAATTTGGTGGATTTGGCGGTAGGGCTGATCTATTAAATGAATACAAAATATTTGCTGGAAACACAGATTTAATTAATTCTGATCTTGGACGCTACACTTCGATCACATCTCAAGACGTATCAAGGGCAGCAACCTTGGAATTGGGTGAAGACCACGTCAGGCTGTCTGTAATACCTGAGGAACCAAGAAAATCTATAGTATCCTCCCTAGATCGATCTAACATGCCCAAACCTGCTCAATCTCCTGTATTTAAACCTCCTATTACAATAAGAAGAAATTTATCCAACGGGCTAACTGTATTATTGATTGAGAAGAAAGGGCTCCCAATGGTTTCTATGGGGCTTATATGCCAATCTGGTGCGATAACAGATCCACAATCTAAACCAGGATTATCAAGCCTAACAGCCTCTATGATATTGGAGGGTACCGCCACTAGATCAAGTGCCGATATATCTAGCCAAATGGAATACTTGGGTTCGCATCTTTCTAGCCATGCATCTCGAGAATACTCATCTATTTCAACTCAAACTCTAAAGACCCATTGGAGTACCGCATTAGAAATCCTCTCAGATGTTTCTAGAAATGCTATTTTCCCCAAGGAGGATCTAGAACGTATTAGAAAGGAACATTTAATCGAATTAACCAGGATATCGGACAATCCAAATTCAATCTCCGCCAGGGTTTCAAGAGCCATTCAGTACGGACCAAACAGTCTTTACGGACATCCGCTTATAGGTACTACGGAGTCAATTCAACATTTGACTCAAAGCGAATTGCTAACACACTTTCAACACTCTTACGTTCCGCAAAACTCTACTTTAATTATAGTAGGGGATGTAGTTGAAGAAGAGGCCATGGACCAATGCAGTAAGTTTTTCAGTGATTGGATTGCACCAAAGATAGTTACCAGTCCTGAGCAGCACCAGAATGCAGACTGCCATTATCAAGGATCATCCATATTTCTTGCAGATAAACCGGGCGCTGCTCAATCGATCATCAATGCAGGTCACCTAACTATACATAGAAACCACACCGATTTCTACAAATTAACTCTGCTTAATTATATTTTAGGTGGACAATTTACTGCTAGACTAAACTCCAATTTACGGCAGGATAAAGGTTATAGTTATGGTTATACATCATCAGTAGATTGGTGTCTCAAATCATCCCTTCTAACAGCCGGAGGAGCCGTTCACACTGCAGTCACGACAGAAGCTATAAAAGAAACAATCAAGGAATTTGATCAGATTAAAGGAATTCGCCCTATCACTAATGAAGAATTTAACGACGCAAAACTTGGCATCTTGCGTGGAATACCATCACGTTTTGAAACTCAAAGCCAAACACTTGCTCAATTAGCCCAGCTAGTTGTTTTCAATCTGGAGGATGATTATTTAGAATCGTATTCGAGCAAGATAGATGCTGTTACTAAAAGCGAGGTTAATAACCTTGCCAAATCCATTCTAGACCAGAAACTTTTAAAAATATTGGTTGTAGGTGACAGAATAACAATAGAGCCAAAACTCAAAGAGCTTGGATTTCCAATATTTCAAGTGGATTACGAGGGCAACCTGATGTAGTCACGAAAAATTGCCGATACGTTCAAGATATGTTTCAAGGAGTAATGCAATGCAAGTAGTTGGTTACGCAGACAGATTAAGTGTACAACCAGGTCAAACTATAAAGTTTATGGTGAGTTGTGAACACCCGTCATATCGTGCGGATATTGTAAGACTCATTCATGGAGATC
>CAYSLK010000159.1:0-6299 GCA_964431885.1 uncultured Dehalococcoidia bacterium
AAGGAAGATCTTGCGAATACTGAGAACAAAAGGCGAAAATGAACCGGAAGGTCGATCAATGTCGGGGCCCGGGCAGAGGTTCACTAGTGGAGGCAGCCTGAGAGCTGCAGTGCTGGGTATGAATGATGGTCTTGTGTCTAACTTTAGCCTTGTAATGGGCGTTTCGGGAGGCACTGGGGATCCCGGCTTGATACTTTTAGCTGGTATAGCAGGATTAATGTCTGGTGCCTTCTCCATGGCGGCCGGTGAATATATCTCAATGCGTACACAGAGAGATGTATATGAACATCAGATTCATGTTGCTCAAGATGAACTCTTGAACAAACCAGAGCAACAAGAAGGTGAATTAATTTCTATTTATAAAGCTAAAGGATTTTCGTGTCGAGACTCCAAAGCTATTGCTAAACAGATCTTAGCGGATCCGAAAGTAGCTCTGGATACCAAGGTTAGAGAAATTCTTGGGCTAAATCCAACTCAATTAGGCTCTCCAATAGGCGCGGCGTTAAGTTCTTTTCTAGCTTTTGCGTTAGGTGCGTCAGTACCTATACTACCTCATATATTTTATACAGGAACTACAGCTATTGTCTTTAGTGGGACGTGTGGAGCTTTATCTCTGGGATTAGTAGGAGGAGTACTCGCGCAACTAACTAATAGAAATATTGTGTGGGGTTCCCTACGTATGCTTTTCGCGGGTGGATCCGCAGCTATTGTTACTTATGGAGTTGGTAATCTTATCGGGGTTGCTTTACTATGACGAGGCTTTGGATACTGTTAGTACAGTCACTTATAGTTTAAGAGATTTGTCTCATCAGACTTCTGGCTAACCTCGTAATCACGAATCTTCAGACGATCCAAGGTTCTTCTATAGGTTCGCGAATCAATGTCCTTGCACAGAAAATGGGTTACTTAAATACTTAGAGAACCAACTGATAATCCGAGTGTTAATATCAGTAATATTGTTCCTTTCTTGCGGTCCGTGTGGTTCCCTTGGATATATAAGTAATTCGGTGCTTATTTCAAGGTCTTTTAGCGCACGATGTAACAAATAAGATTGTTCTACCGGGACATCGTCGTCCTTTTCTCCGTGTATTATAAGCGTTGGGGTTGTAACATTTCTTACGTGAGTTATGGGAGAAAAAGTGCTGTATAGACCGTCTGGATCCCATGGATCAGCATTTCCGTAATGTTTAGCATCCCAGTCGCAAAGGTATGATTTTCCGTGAAAGCTACGCCAATCCGATATTCCCGCACCCACCATAGCGCATTTAAAACGATTCGTTTGAGTAATGGCCCATGCTGTCATGAACCCGCCATAGCTCCATCCTGCTATCCCTTGGCGATTTGGATCAACAAATTCCTCCTTTATTAAGAAATCTATGCCTCTTTGAATGTCCTCCCAATCTTTCCCTCCCATATCACCTATATTACTTTCGGCGAAATTTAGGCCCCATCCGGTGCTGCCTCGTGGATTTGGGAGAAAGATGGCGTAGCCATATTCTGATAGTATTTTCATCCATCCCCAGCGGGCCATGCCTCCATAATATTGGTGTGTATAGGCGTTTGTTGGACCTCCGTGAACTATTGTTATCATGGGAAGGTTTCTTACCAGTGTGGATCCACTAGGTTTGATAAAAAGCCCTTGAATATCTAGGCCGTCGGCTCCCTTCCAATGGATTTCCTGTGTTGATCCCACAGATGATGTCTTGGTAGATTTATGAATATTAGTTACCTGACGTAAATTTAATTTAGAATCGAGTTGTTCAAACAGAAAGATTTCTCTTGGTTTACAAGTGTCTTCCTTTACGACTGCGATGGTTCCTGCACGATCTCTACTGAACTTAGGCCAGTGAGATTCAGAGAATACAGCTTCATCTTTCCAAACCGTCGTACGGTAACCTGTGGCGATGGAGATATTTGATAGACTTATAGACCCTTTTTCGTGGGCTATAGTAACTAGGGCTGAGTCATTTTCCGTCCATTCGAACCAGGTATCACTGGCAATGTGGCCTAAAGTCAATTCTCTGGCTTTACCGCCATTTCCGGGTACAACAAAGATTCCTCCCGCGACTAAACCTCTATCACTCCAGATGGATGATATAAACGCAATTTGATTACCAGTGTTCGACCAGGTAGGTTTCGCAAGTTGACGATCTACATTCCGGTGAATTTCAGAATAACGATTTGAATTGCCTGTAAACGTTACAAGTGTTGCGTTATACCAGGAGTGGGCGAAAGGTAAATCTGAAGCCACGGCTGCGAATCCCTTACCATTAGGAGACCAACAAAACTCCCAAATTTGTAAATAATTGGGAGAGATACATTCAGTTTCTCCATTTTTAATTGTTATCCAATGGAGTCGTTCATATCTGGGGTTTTGTTCGAATTCAATTACGTCACTCAACTTGACCTTCTCATTATTATGAGGGGTGATTTCAAGTGTGATAAAGGCGATTTTATCCCCTTCTGGAGACCAAGCGATAGGATTTAATCCACGTGAATTTGTAATACCTTCCTCAGCATATGTGAGTTTAGTCTTTTTTGCCCCTGATTTGTCCATAACATAAATTTGCAGTTTGCCTGGATCTTCTTCATCTGATAGGAAGGCTATCATTTTACCGTCAGGTGACCATATTGGGTTAGTGTTGGAACAAACGGTTGAAGTCATTTTCTCAATAGAACTACCGTCCTTAGATGTAATCCAAATGCTTGATTTTGGAAGTTGGGTATCATGTATATATTGATCTCCAATCACGAACGCAATCAATTCTCCGTCAGGTGAAATTTGCGCGTCTGAAATTAGCTTGTGTGACATGATATGTTCTAGTTCAGTATTTGATATCATAGGTGCTTTAAACCTCAAATCAGGATATTGTGGGGATTAATTATATGGAAAAGCCTTTTAGTGACATTAACATTAAATTGGCTGACATGATACCAAATACTGTGATGGCACGGTAAGCCTAAGGTATAAAACATAGCCATTACTACTTTACTTACTTCGGATGAGTTAGTACCCTGCTGATGTGATTATAGAAAGTGTAATATTTGGCATTATCGCAGCGGGCGGTTGGGGTATTTCTGATCTTATAACCGCGGGAATATCAAGGAAATTAGGTATTTTACGCACTGTCGTTAATGTTCACCTGGTGGCTGCTCTTATTTGTTCTTTATATATCTTCGCCTTGGATGATTTTCCCGAAATAACATTAAGCCATTGGGTGGATCTAACCCTTCTTTCCGGTCTAGGATTTGTGACATATATCTTCTTTTACAAAGCGCTCAAATCTGAGCAAGTTGGTCTAATCAGTCCTATCGTAGCATCCTACTCAGTAGTGGTTATCGCCCTCTCTGTAGTTTTTTTAGGAGAAAGATTGAATGTTGTTCAAGTTATTGGGGCGTCAGGAACTGTAATAGGTGTGATTCTGCTTTCCTGCGGCTCCGAGTCCACTGTTTACCGTAAACGCACTATCAGTTCAGGGGTTATTTATGGTGTTGTAGCGATGGTAGGGATAGGAGTATGGCAATACTTTATTGCGTTACTGTCTAGAGATCTAGGTTGGTTTATCCCTGTTTACGTGAATCGAGTGATTATGCTATTCATGTTTGCTTTTACTTCAGGACTGACTAAAACTGTGCCGTGGCGAAGATTTTCTTTGTCCTTATGGCTGGGTGTGATATTAATAGCAGTGGCAGAAACAGCGGGGCTTTTCGCATTTTCTAGAGGATCAGAGATCGGAACTATTTCCTTAGTGGCAGCATCATCAACAACTTATCCTATAATCCCTATACTGGGTGGAATACTTCTGTTTAATGAACGTATGGGCGCCAGGCAAATATTTGGCGTTATACTGACAATCGTGGGCTTAACTGTTCTGTTATCGGTATATTAAATTCACTAATATGGTTTGTCTAATATGAAGATTGTTGTGTTTAAAGATAGGAGGGATGTATGGTCCAAGAAAATATGGTGAATATAAGGCCAAGAATTAGTGAGATGGGAATAAAGATAGGCTTATTACCCCACGGGCGATATAACACGATTACCGACGTGGCGGGAGTTACTGTTGGTCATGTTACACTAACGAAAGGTTTTGGTCCTCTGGATGTTGGTACAGGACCAATTCGCACCGGAGTCACGGTAATAATCCCACATCAAAGGTACATCTTCAAAGATAAAGTAACCGCCGCGGTACTCGTTATAAATGGATTTGGGAAATCTGTAGGACTAGCACAAATCCAAGAATTAGGGGTAATAGAAAGTCCTATTGCCTTGACGAACACATTAAATTGCTGGCTAGTTGCCGATGCCCTTTCAGATTACATGTCAGGTCATAATGAGGGATCATACTCTTTTAATCCTGTGGTAGGAGAATGCAACGATAGCTATTTAAATGACATTTTGGGAAAGCATGTAGGCAAAACCCAAGTCAATAAAGCTTTAGATCTAGCATATACACCTAATATAGAGGAAGGTAGTATTGGCGCTGGTACAGGCATGACCGGATTTGGTTGGAAAGGTGGAATAGGGACTTCCTCTCGGCTCTGCAATTCTCCCAATGGGAGTTACACAGTTGGGGCTATCACACTAACCAATACAGGAGACCCGAGAGAGTTTAGAATAGACGGAATTCAAATAGGTCGCAAATTGTTACCGGAAGGAAACATTAAGGAATCTGGTGGTTCTATAATGATAATCGTCGGCACGGATGCACCGGTCACGGCTAGGCAATTAGGTAGAATGGCACGTAGAAGTGCTCTGGGTTTGGGTAGAGTAGGAGCGATAGCTAGTCATGGTAGCGGTGATTTTGTGATAGCTTTTACTAATTCTATGGACCGGACTGACATCGATGATGTACATTTAACACCTCTGTTTAGAGGTGTTGTAGAGGCTACTGAGGAAGCAATAATTAATTCGATATTGAGGTCACATACGATAGAGGGCCGTGATAGTAATATTCGGCATGGTATACCGATTGATAGCTTAAAAGAGGTGTTGTCTGATTACAGCAAGTAAATAATAATTTATTAGAGAAGACATTCAATATTCTAACAAAGGAAAATGACTGTGCTATGCTTCATACACGAATTGGTAGGACCATCTAACCTTGATTTATGAAAACCGCGAATGTATAATTCGCCGCTGTATAAACAGTAGCAATCCACTATCGCTTGGTGTAACTTATAGTGAATGAATAGCGATATATTTCGTAATGCATGATTGAGAGGATAATAGTTTGTCTTTTTGTAAGGATAGCTATACGTGAAGGGATATATAGTTAGAAGAGTATTAGCCATGGTCCCCGTCGTGTTAGCTGTAGCTATATTCGTTTTCGGACTAACTCATTTCGTTCCTGGAGATCCGGCTGCACTAATGGCAGGAGGTATAAAAGCTTCACCTGAACAAATTGAGGCTATTAGAGTCCAATTAGGGCTGGACAGACCTATTATGGTTCAGCTGGTTGATTGGCTTTGGAGTACAGCAAGAGGTGATCTTGGACTTTCTTTCTTTGGAAAAGAGAGCGTCACCACTTTGATAGTGTCACGGGTGGCACCCACTTTATGGCTGGGTGGTCTGTCTATGACATTTGCGATTGCTTTTGGAATCCCATTAGGAGTCCTAGCTGCGTGGAAAGCCAATACTTGGATAGATAGAGTCGTAATGGTGTATTCGACGTTAGGTTTTTCTATTCCTTTGTTCTTCTTAGGATTTATATTTATGCTCGTGTTTGCTGTTCATTTAGGTTGGTTACCAGCTAACGGTTATATTTCGCCTCGGGAAGATCTATTGCAATTTGTTAGGCATCTAATTATGCCTTCTATTGCAACGGGTCTAGTGATAATGTCTCTTTTTACACGTATGACGAGAGCGACGGTTAGAGAAACTCTCAACCAAGATTATATTAGGACTGCTAGAGCAAAAGGTGTTAGGGAGGAATTTGTACTAATACGACACGCTCTAAGGAATGCGTTGCTACCTGTGGTGACGGTTGTAGGAGCTAGCATGGCAATATTGTTAGGAGGTGTTGTGGTGACAGAACAGGTTTTCACCATTCCCGGTATGGGCAGACTCATGGTGAATGCTGTTCAGAATAGAGATTTCCCTTTGATCCAGGGAATTATACTTTTATCTGCATTGTTTCATGCTTTAATTAACCTTTTAACTGATCTCACTTATGCCTACTTAGACCCCAGAATAAGATACTGATGATGAATAAACATAACGGTGACAACATATCAGATTTAGTTCCTATGAATCGTTCTAAAATTGTCATGAGAGCGGTTCTATTAGAGCTGCGCAA
>CAYSLK010000160.1:0-7159 GCA_964431885.1 uncultured Dehalococcoidia bacterium
ACATCTGGACGAGTTAGCATAGATGACATTGATATAAAGAGCTTTACCCTTGAATCTTTACGGTCCAACATAGGTATGGTGCAGCAAGACGTATTCTTATTTACAAGTTCAATTAGGGAAAACATCGCGTACGGAAAATACGAAGCCAGCATAAATGACATTACGAAAGCAGCCAAGATTGCTCAATTACACGAATTTATTGAATCGTTACCTGCCGGTTACGATACTGTTATTGGCGAACGAGGTGTGACACTTTCAGGAGGTCAACGACAAAGACTTTCAATAGCGCGAGCTATTCTACTTGATCCTCCTATATTGATATTAGATGACTCAACCTCGAGTGTAGATGCGAATACAGAAGAGAAGATACGTAAAGCTATGGCTTCAGTAATGTCAGGCCGAACTACTTTCATTATCGCCCACAGATTGAGCACAGTCCACATGGCTAAGAAAATACTTGTGTTACGTGATGGAAGTGTCATAGAGGAGGGTACACATCAGGAGTTATTAGGCCTTAATGGAGCATACAGAGAGATTTACGATTTGCAATTAAAACCTCAAGAAGAGGTTTTGCGAGATTTAGACCTATCTACAAAATCGTCGGAGAAGTCTTTTATATGATGCTTTCAATTTTCAGTGGCGTTAGGAGTGGGCAAGCGGACGAAGTCGCGTTTAGCGGGATTTATAATAGGGGAGTAGTGCTCCGTCTGCTTCCGTTTATCGCCCCATACAAGAAAACAACAGCTGTAGCTATCATTTCGATGCTGATTTACACACTAACGTTGATAGCTATTCCGTGGATAATCAAATTAGCGATCGACGACTTTATTGGTAATTCAGATCTTAGTGGCCTAGCTTGGATAGTAGCATTGTTCATCTTTACAGCCATATTAAATGGGATTTCGAATTATGTACAACAGACTTCGATAGCAAAAGTGGGACAAGGGGTCCTTTATGATCTCCGTCGGGCCATGTTCTCACATCTACAAAAGCTTTCTTTGTCATATTTCGACAAAACGGAAATCGGTAGAATCATGTCCCGTGTGCAAGGAGACGTCTGGCAACTGCAGGAGTTCATGTCTGTTGTAATAATGACGCTTGCAGACCTATTAAGTCTTCTGGGCATAGTCATAGCTCTTTTGATCATGGATTTGAAATTAGGTCTGATTTCTATGTCAGTCATACCAGTATTAGGATTGGTAATGATTTTATGGCAACCATACGCTTTGAAATCCTTTATGAGAGTCCGTATTGCTATTTCGATAGTGAACGCTGCCCTAAACGAAAACATCACAGGTGTAAGGGTTGTACAAAGTATGAACCGTGAGAACCGCAACCTAACGCTATTTGACGAAAAGAATACGGAGCATTTAAAAGCTAATATATGGGCAAGTCAATTATCATCTGGTCTCCTTCCACCCGTCGATATACTAACGGCAGTAGCCATTGGTCTAGCCCTGTACTTCGGATCAGGAATGGTTAGGGCTGATGGATTAGAGATAGGAGTTTTAATAGCATTTGTAATGTACATTCAGAGATTCTTTGATCCCATACGCAACCTCACTATGCAATATACACAGCTTCAGAGATCTATGGCATCCGGAAGTCGTATTTTCGAGTTACTAGATACGAAGGCAGAGCTTATTGACTTACCAAATGCCCAAGAATTACCTGAGATCCAAGGCGAGGTTGAATTTCAAAATGTTAGCTTCAGTTACGACACCGGGAAGCAATACGACTCTGGTGATAATGGTATTGCAGACTACGATGGATCTATAGACACAAATAATGAATTCAATGTACTAAAAAACGTGAACTTACATATTAAAGCTGGTGAAACCATTGCTATAGTAGGGCCTACAGGCGCCGGAAAAACAACTCTCGTGTCTCTAATCGCCAGGTTTTATGATATCCCGAGAGAAAAAGGTGGGATATTTGTCGACGGATATGACATCAGAGACGTTACTAGAAGGTCATTGATCGGACAAACAAGTATGGTCTTGCAGGATCCATTTTTATTCTCAGGTACAGTACGCGATAATATAAAATACCACAACACAGATACCTCAGATGAGAAGATGATAGAGTCCGCTAAAGCCGTTGGAGCGCATGACTTTATAATGGCACTCGATCACGGTTACGATACCATTTTAGAAGAACGCGGGAGTAACGTGAGTCTCGGGCAAAGACAACTTATAAGCTTCGCCAGAGCCATCGTAGCGGACCCTCACATACTCATACTTGATGAAGCTACTGCAAACATAGATAGCTACACAGAATTACTTATCCAAAGGGCGCTTGGGGCTCTATTAAAAGACCGTACAGCTATCGTGATTGCTCATCGTCTTTCAACAATTAGGGGTTCTGACAAAATTGTCGTAATGAACCAAGGGACTATAGAGGAAATAGGTACTCACAAGCAGCTCATTCGATCGAACGGCTTATACGCTAATTTGAACAAAATGAATTATACATCCATAGAACAGGAGTCCACATCTTAAAACTCTAGTTTCTGTTAATTATCTTGGAGCTTATATTGATATGTTATGTTCCTAAAACATACTTCTCTGATTTATACCAAATTTGCCTTTAGCATAGTCGACGCCGAGGTGTTCAAATGCATGCCTGGTAGCTATACGACCTCTTGGAGTTCTATCTAAGAAACCTAACTGGAGCAAATATGGTTCGTATACATCCTCAATGGTGTCAGACTCCTCATTAATTGCTGCCGCCAAGGTGTCAAGACCAACAGGGCCTCCGTCGAATTTATCTATTATGGTCCGTAAGACTTTCCTATCGATATTATCTAGTCCAAGTCTATCAACTTCAAGCCTGCGCAAAGAGTCGACAGCCACCTCTTCTGTAATCACGTTATCTGCCATAACCTGAGCAAAATCACGCACCCTCCTGAGAAGTCTATTGGCTACACGAGGCGTCCCTCTAGCTCGCATAGATATTTCCTTAATTCCTGCTGGGTGTGCTTCAATGTCCATGATGCGAGCGGACCTTTCTACGATTGTAACCATAGACTCCTCATTATAAAAGTCAAGTCTATGTATAGATCCGAAACGGTCACGTAATGGAGAACTGACCATTCCATATCGCGTAGTGGCACCAATGAGAGTGAAAGGCTTTAGACTTAAGTTCATACTTCTGGCTTTAAGGCCTTTATCTATCACCCAAGAAACGAAAAAGTCTTCCATGGCTGGATATAGAATCTCTTCTACTACCCTGCTCAATCTATGAATCTCATCTATAAATAATATGTCATCCTTTTGTAATTGAGTTAAGAGGGCAACCATATCTCCAGCTCGTTCTATGGCCGGTCCTGAAGTGGTCTTGATTCTAACACCCATCTCTGTTGCAATAATATTAGCCAATGTGGTTTTGCCTAACCCTGGAGGACCATATACAAGCACATGGTCGAGAGGCTCACCTCTCTGTCTAGCAGCCGTAATAGCAATATTAAGGTTATCTTTTACTGAATCCTGACCAATATAGTCTACTAGGCGCCTAGGCCGAAGGCTTGTGTCCAGAGTGTAATCATCTTGTTGGGAATTGCCCGCTACAATACGCTGATTTTGTTTCATAATTTCACGTCATCCACCACCTGTAAGTCATTCGATATTTCAGGTACCATAACTAAATTTAGAACTAGTGTTCATTTTATGGATGTCAAATAAGAGTGTCAAGGAGCCTATGGTTAGTCCTATGACTGGTATACTGTGAGGACTATAATTATTGCTATTCAGGCAACGACCAGACATAGTGTTTTTCCTATTCAAGAGAGGAGTAATTTTGAGCGAATGGACATTCCAACAACTGAATCAGTCTGCCAAGGAGATATGGGATAAAAACGCAAAGTTTTGGGATTACAATATGCAAGAAGGAAACAGTTTCCATACAAAACTAATAGAACCCGCGCAGTTATCTCTATTAGATTTAAGTCCAGGGGAAACTATCCTGGACATAGGGTGCGGTAATGGACAGTTCGCTCGTCGCATGGCAAGGTACGGAATAAAAGTAACAGCATTAGATATATCGAAGGAAATGATACGTTTGGCCAAGAAGCGCACTGTCGAAAATACTAACCTGATTAAATTCCTTGTAATAGATGTAAGTAGCCCGGAGGAATTGACACATCTCAATCAGTATACATTCGATAAAGCAGTATCTACCATGAGCTTAATGGATATAGGAAGTATACGTCCTCTAATTTCATCGTTAGCTAGACTATTACCTCCAAAAGGGATCTTCGTCTTTTCTATATGCCATCCTTGCTTTAATACACCAAGTAAAAAGAGAATCGTCGAAAAAATTGAATCTGAAAATAACAGGAATGAAATCCTATCCGTTAATATTTCAGACTACATAACGCCCACAGTTCAAAAGGGGGTTTTCGCCGAAGGCCAACCCGTAGACCATTATTATTTCAATCGACCAATAAGTGATATATTCAATTCTTTTTTTGAGGAGGGGTTTGTACTAAATGGAATGTATGAACCAGCATTCAAACAAGATGACATTACAACAGATACGCTATGGTCAAGTTGGGAATATTTCACAGAGATTCCTCCAGTTTTAGTGGCACGGATGATTTTATTAAAATAAGGAGTGGGCCAGTATCAAACCATATGCTCACTAACTTATGATTAACATCCGCGTACATAGATTTTCCCACATGTAGCAATTGACACTTTTTAAATCTTTAACTAAACTCAAATAATATACAGAATCCCTTTGGCCGCCCTCACCTTAAGCATAAATTCTGAGGATTGTAGAATGACAAATATATTCCTAACCGAAGATGAACTACTAATCAGAAATACTGTCAGAGATTTTTCTGATCAAGCACTAGCTCCCCGTGCAGCTAAATACGACGCAAATGAAGAATTCCCTCTCGACAACATTAAGGGACTTGCAGAACTAGGACTATTTGGTTTAACAATAGATGAAAGTTGGGGGGGAGGTGGTGGCTCCACGCGACAACTGGCCATAGTCTCAGAAGAAATAGCAAGAGGCTGTGCGGCTACTAGCGTTATTTACATAGCTCACTTGGCCCTGTGCACTCAATTCATACACACTTTTGGCAATGAAATGCAAAAAAGAAAGTACCTACCCGATTTATGCTCGGCAGAAAAAATCGGAGCCTTTGCTTTAACGGAACCTGAAGCTGGCAGTGACGCAGCAGGAATGAAAACTGCGGCGACAATAAAAGGAGATAATTATATTATCAATGGAACCAAGCACTTCATTACCAACGCACCTGATGCCGACATCTTTATCCTGCTGGCTACTCAGGATCATAAATTACGTAGCAAAGCCGTCGATGCAATCATAGTAGAAAAAGGCGTTAAGGGCATGACGGTTGAACCTATGCACGGTAAGATGGGTATCCGGGCCTCAAGTGTAGGCCAAGTAACTTTTGAAGAATGTCTCGTTCGAGTGGAAAACCGTGTTGGTGAAGATAGAAACGGATTTAAAGAGACAATGGAAATGTTGAATCTAAGCCGTATATACATTGCTGCTCAAGCAGTGGGTATTGCACAAGCGTCTTACGAAGCAGCTATCAGCTACGCTAAGTATAGGCAGGCTTTTGGAACAAAACTCTCAGATTTCCAAGGAATCCGTTGGATGTTATCGGATATGGCTACAAATATTGAAGCGGCCCGCCTCTTGGTCCACAAAGCCGCTTCCCTAAAAGATAATGGGCTTCCCTTTGTAACTGAAGCATCCATGGCAAAATTGTTCGCCTCTCGTATTGCAGTACAATCAGCCGATAAAGCGTTACAAATTCACGGGGGCATAGGATACTTTGCACCAACATCTGTAGAGAGATACTATCGAGACGCGAAAGTAACCGAAATATATGAAGGTTCTTCGGAAATTCAGAAACTCATTATCTCTCGAAATGTTTTAGGATGACTCATGCGATAATTCAGATTAGAGTCCTGGAAAAAACAATAACTAGCAACAACACGACAGCAATAACGAATAACAATCCCGTGAATTTATTCTTAACACGATGGTTCAGATTTCGTTTCATCTTGCGTCTATATTTTCGGTTGTAAACCATCACATACATAGTAAAGCGGTCTATATAGAACCTGTCTCTGAGGCAGTGGTGTCCAGTGGCCATTGCCATTCTACGCCACCATTTTTTGACGTCTTAATTGCGGGACGCTGCTTCAGTACATGCAAGGCATACCCCATTGTGTCGTCAACACATGAGGAGCAGTATCCATAATTATCAATGAGTCTATTATATATGGATCGCCTCTTTCGAGCCCATTCTACCTTTGCTCTTTCAGACTTGGGTTGGTCTAGGGCTTCTATAAGCTTTTTGCGATCAGGGAACAGGCGTTTTTCAATTCCTAATTTAATGCTAGGATGGGTCGAATAATTGAAAGACTGATTCATATGTTTCCATTGTGAGAAAGTCTCCTGAATCTTCGACCTAAACTCATCCTTCTTCCGTTCACTTATTCCAATATTACGCTCCATCTCCCTCATAAGTGGTTCGTTTGAACTCATCATATCTAGAGGACTAGTTTCATGGATCAGTCGTCCTTTAACATAATTTGAGACATTATCCAAATAATCGCTGAGAATTATGTCAGCAGTCTGTTCAAAAGACTCTTCGAAAGCCTTTTGCAATTCTTTAATGGTTCTCTGGCTATATTCTTCTACTACTGTACTCAAAAATTCTAAGAATTTCACAGAATCAGAGTTGTTAATATTCACATTTTCTGCTAATCCACGCCATAAACTATCAATCGCCTTGAGAGGCGATATACAAGCGAATTCAGACGTCTCACTACTAGCTACACTTAATCTGTTCATTACATAGCGTGGAGATATACCTGACATGCCTTCGCTACGGGAACTTCTTTTTAACCCAATCACCTCTTCAGACGTAATACGGTGAACAACTTCATCATTATACAATTTGACTTTATCAATCAGTGTGATTTCTTTTCTTGTTATAGGTGGCTCCTCAAGACGAGTGAGAACAGCAAATATGCTCATCATTGGGAGAGTCAATGGGGCAATATGAATATCCTGCAAACCACTGCTTCTTAACATATCTTGGTAAATTTTTACTTCATCATTAATCTTCAAATTATATGGGACTTGAATTCTCATGATTCGATCACGA
>CAYSLK010000161.1:0-4711 GCA_964431885.1 uncultured Dehalococcoidia bacterium
GAGGTGCTGGACGAAATCTACGACCTCTTCATTGATCTGGACGCCAACGACGAGCAGATTGACTTTCCGGTGCTGTACGCGAACGGACGCGCCGGGATCGCCCAGCTTGCCCTGGAGGAGGACGGCAAGGACTTGACCCCGCTGATGGATTGCATCGTCGAACACCTGCCCGCGCCCAGCCACGATCCCGACGAGCCGTTTCAGATGCTCGTCACCGACCTCAGCTATTCCGACTACTAGGGGCGGCTGGCAATCGGGCGCATCGCGCACGGCACGCTCAAGCGCAACGAGCCGCTGGTTTGCCTGGACGAATCCGGAGTTCCAAAAGCATTGCGAGCCTCCAAGCTCCAAGTGTACGAAGGCACGGGCATGGCCGAGCAGGAGGAAGTCGCGCCCGGAGACATCCTCGTGCTTGCCGGGATCGAGGACGTCCACATCGGCGACACCATCTGCACCCGCGAGCGTCCCAAGGCGCTCAAGCGCATCACCGTGGACGAGCCGACCGTGGCCATGCTCTTCGGTCTCAACACCTCACCGCTCTCCGGACAGGAGGGCAAGCTCGTGCAGTCCACACGCATCCGGGACCGCCTCAAGCTCGAAACCCTGCGCAACGTTTCCCTGCAAATGGAGGAGGCCCCCGGCGAGGCGTTCTTGGTGAAAGGGCGCGGCGAATTGCAAATGGCTATCCTCATCGAGCCCATGCGGCGCGAAGGCTTTGAGCTGAACGTCGGTCGCCCGGAGGTGATTTTCCGCGAGGAGGGCGGCAAGCGCGAAGAGCCGATCGAGGACATCTTCATTGACTGCGAGGAGCAGTTCTTGGGCATCGTTTCGGAAAAGCTCTCCTTCCGCAAGGGCAAGATGGTCAATCTCGTCAACCACGGCTCCGGGCGCGTGCGCGTGCAGTTTCACGTCCCCACGCGGGGCTTGATCGGCTACCGCTCCGAATTCCTCACCGACACACGCGGCACGGGCATCCTCAACTCCTACCTGCTCGGCTACGAACCCTTCCGGGGCGAGTTCCCCACGCGCCTGACCGGATCGCTGGTTTCCGACCGGCGCGGCGAGGCCGTGCCCTACGCGCTCTTCAATCTCGAACCCCGTGGGCGCATGTTCATCACTCCCGGAACCAAGGTCTATGAGGGCATGGTCATCGGCGAACACAACCGCGACAACAACCTCAACGTCAATCCGTGCAAGGAAAAGAAGCTCACCAACGTCCGCGCCTCCGGAAAGGACGATCATGTCCAGCTCACGCCCATCCTGTCGCTCACGCTGGAGCAGTCCATCGAATTCCTCGCCGAGGACGAATGCCTGGAGGTCACGCCGCAGTCCATCCGCCTGCGCAAGCTCCACCTCGTCATCCAGGACCGCGAGCGCTACGCCAAGCAGAAGAAGGGCTGATGTCCGACATCCCACCTGCTCTAATTTTCGCAGTTCCCGCAGATCGCCCCAGTTCTGTCTTACGCTTCCAGCGTCAGTTCCAGCATGGGCAATTCACGTCCGGGGATGAGGGAGGGAACGGCTCCGGTGCGGGTCAGGCCCATGTGTTGGTAGAAGGCTTCGGTGTGGGGATCGGCGATGACGCGCAGGGTGCGGCTCCCCATCCGCAGGGCGTGGGTGCAGGCGTGATCGAAGAGGGCGCGTCCAAGACCATGTCCGATCCAGTCCGGATGCACCCAGAAGTGATCGAGCATGATCCGCTCTGGTTCTCCGGCGAGGGCCGCCACTCCCGCGACTTGCCCCTCGGTTTCCCCGACAAACACCTCGTGATTCCGGAGGTAGCTCCGTGTGAAGGTCAGTTCCGCCTGCCACTTTTTCATCCACGCTTCAGGATAGCCCCAGTGCTGCTTGGCGGCGTGGGCCAGTTCGGTGAGAACTTGGGCTTCCACAGCACGGGCGCGGCGGAGGGTCCATTCCGGGGAAGTGTCAGGTTTTCTCGCCATTTCCGCTGGGCTTTGTTGGTTCACCACAGAGACGCAGAGAACGCAGAGCAAATTGAAGTCACCACAGCACAAGGGTGGCCTTTCCCGGTTTCTTCGGACTGAGGATTTGCGCCTGAGTGGACGCGGAGAGTTCCGCTACCCCGGACGCTTGCAGCAGCACGGCATCGAGGAAGGGCCGCAGCCAGTGCTTGTCCTTCACGTGCGAGCTTGCGCGATAGACGGGCTGCCAACTCCCCCTTCCTTGAAGAGGCCGAGCGTCAACGGACAAGGCGTTGTACAGCCGACGCAAGGTGATCGTGGAACCGGTGTTTGGACAGATCAAAGAAGCACGGGGTTTCCGCCGATTCTTGCTTCGTGGCTTGGAGAAGATCGTCTGGTAGTGCTCGGCAGGCGAGATGGAGGACCACCGCAGCAGCCCTCCATCTCAGAAGGAAATCATATGAATAGTAAATGGCGGGTGTTATGAAGGCACCGCCCGCTGGCCTTGAGACCATGTGCTTGGATGGGGTTTACAACCCGATTGGGGAGGGAACATCTTGCTAAGCGAAGGGGTTGAGCAATCTGGAGAGCAAGCCGCGTTTGTGTTTCTTCTTTGTGGCTCCGTAACTGCCCTGGCCCCCGCGCAGGCGGGGATCGAACAGGTCGCGCATGGCATCGCCGAACATGTTGAAACAGAAAACCACCACTGTCAGGCAGACCCCGGGCCACATTGCCAGCCGCGGGGCCATTTCCATGTATTGACGGCCCTCACGGCTGAGCATCGATCCCCAGCTGGGCACTTCAGGAGGCAGCCCGAAGCCGAGAAAGCTGAGCGAGGCCTCTGCGATGATCACTCCGCCGATGGTGATCGAGAAGATGACGATGACCGGGGCCATGATGTTGGGCAGCACATGCCGCAGCATGATTTGCAGAGGGGGAGCGCCGATGGCGCGGGCGGCCTCAAAGTAGACGTTCTCCTTGATTGCGATCACGGCACTGCGGATCACCCGCGAGTTGGCAATACCGGAGGTTATCCCGAGCACCACGATGATCTGCAGAATGCCCTGTTCCACAATGGTCATGATTGTCAGCAGCAGAAGCAGACCGGGAAAGGACATCCAAGCGTCAACGAAACGCTGCACCACCAGGTCGAACTTGCCTCCCACAAATCCTGCCACTCCGCCAATGAGCACGGCCACCAGCACACTAAACACGGTGGCAGCAAAGCCCACACCAATCGAGACCTTTGCACCATACAGCAGGCGGGTCAGCACATCGCGGCCGATGTGGTCGGTACCGAGCAGATAGGTGCTCGAGGGGCCTTTCAAGCGGTCCATCATCGTCAGGTCCAGGTAGTGATACGGCGAGAGGACATCGGCAAAGAGGGCGACCAGGCAGAACAGCACCATGAACACCATGCTCACCGCACCGATCGGCTGCTCCTTGACCAAGCGGCGCATGAAGTCCCGAAAAGGCTGCGATTTCGTCTGGGATTGTATCACTTCACTCATAGATTGCCCCCTCACTTGTACTGGATGCGTGGATCAAGGTAGGAGTAGAGGAGATCAATGAACAGGTTGATCGTCATGACGGCGAAGGCAAAGAAGAGGTTGATCCCGGAGATCAGCGGGTAGTCCCGGTCGAAAAGCGCATCGATCATCAGCTTCCCGAGGCCGGGGATGGCAAACATCTGTTCCATGATCACCGCGCCGCCGACCACTAAGGGCAACTGCAGGCCGACCAACGTCACCACCGGGATCAGCGCGTTCTTGATGGCATGCCGCAGGATGACCACGCGCTCTCTGAGGCCCTTGGCCCAGGCGGTGCGGATGTAGTCCTGCCGGAGCACCTCCAGCATCATCGTGCGGGTCATGCGCATCGTGCCTGCCGCCAGGTAGGTCCCCAGGATCATACCTGGAGCGATGATCATACTGAGGTGGGCGAGTGGGTCGTCGCCATTGCGGGTGAGCCGCAGCGGCGGAGACCAGCCCCACCAGATCGCCGGAATGATGAGGAGGAGCGTGGCCAGCCAGAAGTTGGGGGTGTCCAGTCCGATGATTGCGAAGGAGCGGCCCACGTAGTCACCCAGGGTGTTTTGCTTGATTGCAGAGTAAATCCCGATGGGCACTCCGATCAGCAGACCGACGAGGATCGACACCAGACCCAGCTCGATGGTGACCAGTAGCCGGCCGCTGATCAGCCCTCCTACGGTTCCCGACTGCAGCATGGACTTGCCGAGATCGCCGCGCAGCAGGATCCCTCCCATCCAGCGTGCATACTGGACATACACCGGCACGTCCAGTCCCAGCCGGCGCTCCAGCGCCGCCCGATCGATAGTTCCCGTTGACACCGTTTCCATTCTGTACATGAGGAGGTCGATGGCATCGCCGGGGATGAAGCGCACCGAGAGGAACACCAGAATGGTGACCAGAAAAAAGGTCGGAATCAGCAGCAGAACCCGCCGGATAATGTATGTTCTCATGGCCTTCAGACTCCTTTTTCTTGCTTCACTGCTTCTCTTTCAATAAAAATCATGCCTTGAAATCGCGATACCTGCTTCCACCCCCAGGGGTGAAACCGAAGCGCATTCTCCTCTTCTCATTGAGGAAGTTCAAAATAAAATCTTTGTGATCACCACAAGATTTCTAATCCAAATTTTTGATATTCTTTGATGGGTTTATCTTTTGAAATGAGAGGCATCTTACGATTGATCGCTTGCCATATAATGAGGCTATCGAAGGGATCTTTATGTTTCTGCCTTGGCAGATGATAGAAGGAAGAGGCTGCTT
>CAYSLK010000162.1:0-7650 GCA_964431885.1 uncultured Dehalococcoidia bacterium
GCATAGGGTAAATTATGATCACAATTATAGAATTGCAGGGTGTACGTTGGTAGAAATCGGTAATACTCGTACCACTAATGAATGGGAGCTTGAAGATGCTATTAATGAATCGACTGTTGCTGTCGCCTATGTTTTTGCTCCTCGACAAGGAGGTGCCATACCTCTATCTCGAGTTGCAGAAATAGCACACGCCAGGGACATCCCAGTTATCGTAGATGCCGCCGCTATGCTTCCACCTCCTGAAAATTTACATAGGTATATAGATATGGGAGCTGACATGGTCAGTTTCAGTGGTGGTAAAGGTGTTATGGGGCCTCAATCAACAGGAATATTGGCAGGTCGCAGAGATCTAATCCAAGCAGCTGCTATGAATGGTGCTCCAAACAATACTGGAATTGGTAGATCGGCTAAGGTTTGTAAGGAAGAGATTGTCGGATTGATTACAGCCTTAGAAATGTTTGTTGATGCGGACCATAATGCCATTCAAGCGAAGTGGAAATCTAAATGTAGTTATATAATGAGCGAGCTGAAATCTATTCCTGGGTTGAAATTGGAACTTAGTGAAGCCTGCCCAAGATTAGACGAGGCGGATAGAACCCATCCTAGAGTACTGATCTTTTTTGATGAAGCCTGGTCCGGTCCTAGTGAGAATGAAGTGGTACGACAGCTAATGGATGGTGATCCTTCAATTCGTGTCAGAGCGGCGAGTTACGTTGGAGGTATAGCTATTGTTCCGGTAAATCTAATGGATGGTGATGAAGAAATCATCGTACGAAGAATAAAAGAAATCTCTAACCGTAACTTATAGTTTCTGGAAAGGATTACCGACTGGATTTACTGTTTAGGATTCGATATAAGAAAAGAAAATTACGCATTAAAGAGGGGATGTTTTTAATTGATGGATATGGAAAAATTTCGAATAGGGCAAGAAGCTGTGATAGAGATTCCTGTGACAGTTGAATTGACTATTAATAGAATGGGACGAGAGGGTGCAGATGTGCTTTCCACTCCATCGTTACTGATGGTTATGGAAAGAGCTTGTATACGGGCTTCTGAATCGTATCTAGATGAAGATTTTACTACTGTAGGTTATGCTGTGGACGACCTACGACATATGGCGGCAACTTTAATAGGTGCAAAAATCAGAGCGAAGGCGAAGCT
The DNA here is from genome assembly GCA_964431885.1 of uncultured Dehalococcoidia bacterium. Lineage (GTDB taxonomy): Bacteria > Chloroflexota > Dehalococcoidia > Lucifugimonadales > CAUZEB01 > CAUZEB01. The sequence goes on from CAYSLK010000162.1 coordinate 1,162, forward strand.
GATAGAAATAGATATGGAAAGAGGAAGACTAACTTATACTATAGAAGTGTACGAAGGGGAAAAGATAATAGGCAGAGCTACGCATAAGAGAGCTGTAATCTCAACTATTGGTTCTTAATGAATGAGTGAACATAAAGGGTTACTATCTGGCTTTAACATCTTAGATTTAACACATTACGTCTCCGGTCCCTATGCTTCCTTACTAATGGGATCTCAGGGAGCAAATGTTATTAAAATTGAGAGACCGGTTTTGGGCGATTACTCCCGTCACATAGGACCCTACCCTGGTAACATAAAAGATATAGAAAAAAGCGGACTTTTTCTATATCTTAATACCAGTAAGAAGGGTATAACCGTCAATCTAAAGCACGAGAGCGGTAGGCAAATTTTCAAACGCTTGGTTGAGTGGGCTGATGTACTCATAGAGAATTTTGCGCCCAGAGTAATGCCTTCCCTACAGTTGTCCTATGATGAGTTGTTAGCTGTTAATCCCGAACTGATAATGACTTCGATATCTAATTTCGGACAGAGTGGTCCCTACAGAAACTATAGTGCTAGAGAGATAAATCTTTATGCCATTGGGGGGTTGATGTATATCACCGGGGATCCAGACCGAGAACCTCTACAAATGGGAGCCAGACTATCTCAGTATGGGGCGGGCCAAAACGCTTTTGTAGCCACATTATCAGCTTTATGGCATAGGGAGAATTCAGGTGAAGGTCAGTATGTTGATGTTGCTATAAGTGAATATATAGCTACGATACTGGAAAATGCTCTCAGTATGTATAGCTACACAGGAGCCTGTGTAGGTCGATCAGGAAATAGAGGCTATGGCAGAGCTGCCTGGGGACCATATAGAGCCAAAGACGGGTATGTGGGAGTAATCGCAGGTCCAGATAGGAAATGGGAGGCTATGGTAGATCTGATGGAAATACCTGGACTCGCAGATTCTAGATTTAAGGATCGCTCAGGTAGAACTACTCATGCTGATGAAATTGATAAATTGATGAAACCCTGGTTGATCAAACGAGGTAAGAAAGAGATCTTTGAAAAAGCTCAAGGACTAGGGTTAGCCTTTGCATATGTTGCAACACCTCAGGATATTTTGGAATGGGAGCATTTGAAACAAAGGGAATTCTTTGTAAAAGTTGAACACCCAGTGGCGGGCGAGTTCAAATATTCATCAGGTCCATATAAAATCTCAGAATTTCCTTGGCAACTCGATCCGGCTCCGACATTAGGGCAACATAACCATGCAATATTATGTGAACTATTAGGCTATTCCACGTCTGACTTGTTGAGAATGAAAAATGAGGGAGTTGTTTAGAATCCTAATATCTGGTGAAATTGATTTCGTGCGGTGCGAATTAATGTTTTAAATAAAATGGCCTAACCTAGCGCAATAAGGACAGTAGCCATTCTTGCTATAATTAGCATTATAAGGTCAGGAATAAATATTTGTGATGGATTACTCAAAGCCCAGAACAGTGCTCGTTATTGAAGACGAAGTCAATCTTCAAGAAGTCTTAAAATATAATTTTGAGAAAGAAGGTTACAAGGTTTTCTCTGCATACGACGGCGATCAGGGCCTTCGTATGTTCCGGGAGGTATCAGCCGATATTATTGTATTGGACGTTATGCTTCCTCTATTAGACGGCATGGAATTATGCCGTATTCTCAGACGGGAAACTGATTTGCCTATAATAATGCTTACTGCAAAAGGAGAGGAGATAGATCGAGTGTTGGGCCTTGAGCTTGGCGCTGACGATTATTTAACTAAACCTTTTAGCGTAAGAGAATTGATTGCGCGAGTGAAGAATATTCTTCGGCGCGCCAGTTACAATCATGAACATGTAGGTAAACAAGTCATCACTTCAAGTGATTTGACAGTAAACCTTACTAGTCATACGGTTTTCGTACGAGATAAAATTGTCGATCTCAGACCACGCGAATTCGATCTGTTGGTTCTACTTATGTTGAATAGAGGTAGAGTATTTACCAGAGATTATGTATTGGAACGATTGTGGGGATATGACTATATCGGAAGTAACAGAACTGTTGATGTACACGTTAGATGGATTCGGGAAAAGATAGAACAAAATCCATCTAAGCCAAATAGGATTGTTACCATTCGGGGCGTAGGATATCGGTTCGACGGATGATATTACCTGAGACACTGCACGTTCGTATAACTTTAATCTATAGTGTACTCGTGTTTTTGGGATTAGGGATACTAGTTTGCTACTCAGTATATTTAATTAATTCCATACAAATGCGTGAAGTCGAAGAACGATTGAACGAGACAACCGTAATGTTAGTTCAGGATACGGAATCCTATCTCTCTGGAGGCATAGAGCTAGAATCTTTGGATCACTCTGCAACTCAAATAGGAAAGATATTAAACGCTCAAGTAACTATAATTAACAATGAAGGTTATATAGTAATAAAAAACCATGAAGCACTGGGTAGTGTATCTAATACGTTGTCGTTAAATTCCGATATAGCATTAGCCATTAGCGAGGACGTTAATCGTCAAGGTGTTCAAATAAGCGAAGATGGTGAAGGAACTTTGTACGGCATCGCCTCTGTGTTTGTCGACGAAGAAGAGGTAGGAGTAGTTGTATTACAGGTATCTGTTTCTACTATCAAGAAAAGGCTTCTGGTTACCGGAATTATTATAGGATTGGTTGCATTATTAGTAGCCTTTTCTCTTATTATCTTTGCATTTTTGTGGCTAAGCAAGAGTGCCAGAGCGATACGAATACTGGCAGATAGTGCGAGCCTTATTGCTGATAGTGATTCCAAAACCTCAATTATTCCTACGTCCATTTATTTCGATTCAGATATGTATAGGGTGTTCAGTACGATGGTTGACACAATTCGTTTCTTGAGGCGAGATTCAACCGTTGAGCGTAATAAAGTCGTGGCTTTATTAGATACGATGGCTGACGGGGTTTTGATTGTTGCGTCTGACGATACTGTTGTTTTAAGAAATAGAGCAGCTGAGTGGCTTTTGGGAATTAGAATAGAGAATGCCATTGGGAAGGTGACATTACTAGAGATTGTCCGCGATCATGAAATACAACGATTGGTTTCCCGGACTCTTGAATCTGGCCGAATACAATTGTTGGAAGTAGAAATTTTAGCGAATCGCAGACTTTTAAGAGCGATTGCCACACCAATAACAAATCCGGATTCAAGTCGTGGAGTAATGCTTATGCTCCACGATTTAACATCCATAAGACAATTGGAAGTCACTAGAAGAGAGTTTTTTAGTAATGTTTCGCATGAACTAAGGAATCCATTAGCTTCAATCAAGGCTATGGTTGAGACTTTAGAAGATGACGACATTAGGGATACAGGGATAGAAAGCGACTTTCTTGGTCGTATTCATGTGGACGTAGATAGAATGACGAACATGATTAATGATTTACTAGTACTTTCTCGTTTGGAAAGTGGACAAGATGGAGTCCATCTTGTCCCAATGGATATTAGCCCCATTATAGAAGATTTAATGGAGTCATATGAGAAGCGGAGTAAAGAGGAAGGTGTTTCGTTGCATGCAGAAATACCTCCCCAGTTACCGTTGCTTGTAGGCGAGGAAGGGATGCTTCGTCAGGTATTAATAAACTTACTTGATAACGCATTCAAGTTCACGGCGGAAGGGGGCGAAATATGGGTTTCTGTCTTACCTCACGATAACTTTTTAGAAATAGAAGTTAGAGATACCGGAGAAGGGATCGCAGTTGAACATATACCGCACGTTTTTGAAAGATTCTACAAAGTGGATCGATCACGTAGAAGTGAAAGTACAGGATTAGGTTTGTCAATTGTTAAGCATATCGTTGAATCACAAGGCGGAACAATCACTGTTGAGAGTGTGCAAGGAAAGGGATGTTCCTTTATATTTACTCTGAAAAAAGCAACCGGCTAAATCGCTATGCTTGGTCAAAAGCTTAGGCTCTACGATAATAGTGAGTCCTACAATCAGAAAGACTTTAAGCCTTAGATATTATTCGGTTCTTAGATTTAACACTTATTTAATATTCACTTAAACCTCCTTTAACTTCATAACCTTAGTATTGGAGTAACAGGATTATTATTAACAATGGAAGGAAAGTAAAAGTGCTTTCAGTATGGCCGTTCCGTGACAAATTCGGGATTAGGATTCAATCATTTTTAGGACTGTGTTTATTCTCATCCTACGCGATATTGTTACTGGCAGCATGCAGTAATGAACAATCGTCAACGCAATTAACAGGAACTATAGAAATTGATGGATCAAGTACTGTTTTTCCTATTACTGAGGCCGTTGCGGAAGAATTTCGCAAGACGAACCCAAAAGTTCAAGTCAATGTTGGAGTTTCTGGTACAGGGGGTGGATTTAAAAGATTTGTGGATGGCGAGACAGATATTAATGATGCTTCACGGCCCATACAAGGTGAAGAAATAAAAAAGGCCGAGGAAAATGGAATACTTTATACGGAACTAGAGATTGCCATAGATGGCCTGTCAGTGGTGGCAAATCTCAATTCAGATTTCATTTCTTGTTTGACTATTGAAGAGTTGAAATTAATTTGGGAACCAGGGAGTCAAGTAAAGTCATGGAATGATATTAGGTCGGAGTGGCCTGATTCAAGAGTCAATCTTTATGGACCAGGAACGGACTCAGGCACATTCGACTACTTTACAGAAGTAGTTATGGGTGAAGTAGGAGCCTCTCGTGCAGATTACACCGCGAGTGAAGATGATAACGTGTTGGTTAGAGGGATCTACGGTGATAAGAACTCTCTTGGATACTTTGGATATGCATATTATAGAGAGAACACAGATAAATTAAAACTTATTGCTATTGACTCAGGAGATGGTTGCGTTAAGCCAACTGATGACACCATATTAGAAGCGACATATAAACCACTCTCAAGACCTATATATATATATATAAATAATAAAAGTATCGAACGTAAGGAATTTAAAGCCTTTATAAGATTCTTCATGGAAAATGGAGCAGAACTCTCCAGGGAGGTAGGATATGTGCCTTTGCATGAAGAAAGCTACAAAAGCAATCTTAATTTCATAAAGTGACCGAATATTACCAGAAATTATCAGGACCTATAGAGTTAGTGTACGGCATGGTGTACACAATATTTCTGTAACTAAGGGAGATAGATACGTCATTTAATGAGTACAGGACTGGGTAGCGACCCTGATCGACATCAGCAGGCGTACATAGGTAGGCCAACAAGAGAAGTAAGATTTAAGCGACGGGATGCTATTACATACGAAGCCCGACTCGTCAGGTGGATATTTTTAATTTGTGCCCTTTTATCTATTCTGACGACTCTGGCTATTGTCATTAGTCTTATTATACAGGCCTATGGCTTTTTCGACTCAGTCTCGATATTAGAATTTCTGACAGGGAGTAGATGGAGCCCTCTTTTAAAACCTAACTCCTACGGAGTTTTACCATTAGTAAGTGGTACCCTACTAATATCGGCAATTGCAGCCTTTGTGGCCCTGCCTGTGGGTTTAGGGACTGCGATTTTTCTGTCGGAATATGCTCCGAACATAGTCAGACGTGTCGTTAAGCCGACATTGGAGATATTGGCTGGTATACCAACTGTGGTATATGGCTATTTTGCACTAACCTTTGTGACACCGGTCTTACAAGTTGTGTTTCCGGATATGCTAATATTCAACGCACTTAGTGCAGGGCTTGTAATGGGGATTATGATAATTCCCATGATATCGTCCCTCAGTGAAGACGCCATGATGTCAGTTCCTCAGTCTCTCAGACAGGGAGCATATGCTTTGGGTGCAACTAAATTGGAAGTTAGTCTCAGAGTTGTAGTGCCTTCTGCCCTTTCTGGACTTGTTGCTGCCTTTATATTGGCGTTATCCAGAGCTATTGGAGAAACAATGTTAGTCACTATTGCAGCTGGCGCTACACCTAGATTAACAGTGAATCCTTTGGAAGGTATACAGACTATGACGGCTTATATAGTCCAACTTAGCCTAGGAGAGGCTCCTCACGGTTCGTTGGAATTCAATACAATTTTTGCGGTTGGACTCCTGCTTTTCGCTATGACTCTGTGTATGAATGTGTTGGGACACTGGGTAGTACGCAAATGGAGAGAAGAATATTGACAAATAAACGCAGGATCCATTTCAATCAGAAATTGCGTCTTAGAGAGAGTATAGGCAAGGCCTTTTATTTTCTACTCGTACTTTCAATTTCGATTGGAATAGGGGGATTGCTTCTTCTTTTGATTCAAGTATTAATTGAGGGATTACCGTGGCTCAGCATACATTTCTTAACAGATTATCCATCTAGGCATCCTGAACAAGCTGGCGTGAAATCGGCATTAATGGGTACCATATGGGTAATGGGGCTCACTGGCCTTTTTACCGTGCCTGTTGGCGTATCCGCAGCCATATATCTCGAAGAGTACGAACCAAAAAATTGGGTAACTCAGCTTTTAGAGATCA
>CAYSLK010000163.1:0-4400 GCA_964431885.1 uncultured Dehalococcoidia bacterium
TTCAGAGGTAATGGGCTTCTGCCTTTTGGGGTTAAGACGTTTCCGTCATCGCTAGTAATCGAAACGACTGTCTTATTATTAACCTCAGTATAGACAGGAGGATGAAGGGTAGATTCAGTGACGTGCGAATCCTTTGATATAAGATAACCACAACTCGAAAATACTAGAATCGAGCTAATGATCAGTATTATTAATGGAATGTATTTACAAATCTTGGAATCCAATACATACACTTCTATAATGGTTAGATCTGTTACGATATCGTAACTTCAGTAGTATAATTTACTAATTTAATTTGCGCCATAATACCTGACTTAATGGTATGAAAGATGGATATATCGATGCTAATTGACTGCCACACTCACTTAGATTGCTACGAAGACTCTGAAATTGATGGTGTGATAGAAAGGGCAAATCGTATAGGAGTAAGAGCCATTATATCAGCTGGAACAACTCTCGCTTCGTCTCGTCGAATCATCGAATTATCTCAAACCAGGAAAGAATTATTCGCCGGTGTAGGGATTCATCCTATGGACCTCACAGGAAATATTGACGAACTAACGTACTATAAACTTGACCGCTTAGTTAGATCCTCTGAAAAGGTCTTAGTGATTAGCGAAATTGGATTAGATTTCAACAATAGCTTCCCTGATAGATCAATTCAATATCAGGCATTTAGGGAGCAGATTAGGTTAGCCGTATCCACAAATCTGCCTATCGTTTTTCATGCTCGTCAGTCAAGTAATGAAGTCCTACGTGTATTAAAAGAGGAGAAAGCCTACGAGGTAGGCGGTGTAATGCATTACTTTCAAGGCGACAAGAAAACAGCAAGAAAGGCAATAGACCTAGGATTCTATATCTCCATAGCTAAGCCAATTTTAAGATTGCCAGATTTACAAAATGTAGTTTCAGATATCCCGATAGAGAGCATCGTTCTTGAGACCGATTCAGCTCCCCAACCATTTAAGAAAAAGAGGGAGAACTGGACAGAACCTAAGGATTTAGGACTCATTGTCAACAAAGTAGCAAAATTGCAAAGTCGCACAATCGAAGAAACCAAACATCAAATTTTGCAAAACGTTAAACGGTTGTTAGGCTCCAAATGGGACGTCATTGAACGTTACACAAAAGATATAGTATAGTTTCCTCTAATGGATCAACCCAACGGTATTATCAAGCCTTGTAAAATCACGAAAACTAAAAACCAACCCAGAAAGGCCGGTATAACAGCTTTCATTTTCCACCAGCCACGATAATCTTCAGTGTAAGCAATAGCAACAAAAGCAGCCATTAATATCCAAAGTCGCGCAATAATCACAATGCTAGTGCCTATATTTAATGGAATAGGACCCAAAATTAACAAAATACCAGGGCCATATGCTATTCCAAGTGAACTCAGTAATGCACGTAAGCTGGCATTACCATTCAGTAATTTTGTCCCTACATACCACGCTAGTACACCCCAAAGAAGCCACCCGAATATCAACGTATGTATAGCAACAGCCATAACTAAATTTTCATTACTTATAAATGAGTTCTTATTGTTTTGTAATTCAGATAGATCCAACGGCATGCTACGTAATCCCAGGCCAAAACATATAGAAACTGCCAGAACCACAACCAAACCCTGTAGCACTGGTTGATTAACTGTGGATTGGATTTTATAGACTCTTCCATCTAAAAGAGCAGCTTTGAGGCAACGACTTAGTAGCATTTCATCCTCGAGTTTGAGCTTTCATTTAACTGAAGGGAATTGTAGTAAAGTTAATTCAGTAAATACTGCTATGACTATTTCATCTATTTCTTGATATTATCCTACTCATTATATAATATCTCTTTATGTTTAGCGCCGACTTAAATTTCAATCAACTCAGAACATTCCATTACGTCATGCAAACTGGTAGTTTTACGCAAGCCGCAGAAGAACTATCAATTACCCAACCTGCAGTATCTATTCAAGTGCGTGCCTTAGAAAAGAACCTCGGTTCTCCATTGATCATTCGGCGGCGCAGGAAACTCGAACTCTCTACTCTTGGGAGTAAGGTTCATCATTACACTAAACTTATCTTTCCTTTACTAGAAGAGATGCAAAACGTTCTATCGGAAAATACGGATCTCACAGATGGACATTTAACGATCGGTTCATCGACAACTCCTGGTGAATATATTTTGCCTTGGGTAATAGGAAGATTCAGAAAAAGATATCCGCGACTCGATGTATCTCTATCCATAGATAACACACGTACCATTGTAGAGAAAATACTTAACAGACAGGTAGATGTCGGTATGGCTGGCAGTCCTGTAAATATTGAAGGTCTTGTCTCATACCCATACGTTTCTGATGATGTTCTTATTATTGCACCAGCAAACCATAAATTCAGTTCCCGTCGTATCGTTACATTAAATGAAATAAGTCATGAGGAATTTGTACTAAGAGAACCTGGTTCGGCCACTAGGAAGACCGCTGAAGATGTCTTGAAATTACTGAATATGAAACTCAATATAGTAATGGAACTTGGTAGTAACGAGGCAGTTAAGAATGCTGTATCAGCTGGAATTGGACTTGGCATGATTTCTAAATTCAGCCTAGGACAAGGCTCCACTGACAATAATCTCAAAGCGGTCAATGTGAAAGGGTGGTCATGTGGCAGACAATTGTATGTTTTTTATAGAAATGATGCCAACTTATCTAGAGCGCAGAGAGAATTCTTAAAATATTTAAAAGAAGAAAGAGCACTTTGGACAAAATGAATGATTTGCGTTAACTAATTCATGAAATAGCCGCCACTTACATTTACAGATTGTCCTGTGATGTTTTGAGAATATGGAGAGCATAGAAAAGCAGCTAAATATCCTATATCTTCTGGGGTCTGTTCACGACCGAGTGGGATCTTCTCTTTAACGTAGTTATCAAATGTAATTCTTGGTGTATCTATAGAACTGTCTAGACCTCCTGACTCCCTGTTGATAATCCTTTCGAACATTGGTGTCCACAATAAACCTGGACATATACAATTAACGTTAATATTGTATTGGGCCAATTCTAATGCGTATCCTTGAGTGAGACTTATAACTCCTGTTTTTGAAACACTATATGGAGGATTTTTCGGAGTGCCTTGCCGTCCAGCAATCGAAGCAATATTCACTATTTTCCCGTTCCGCCTTTCCTTCATGTAAGGGATAACGGCTTCTGTGAAATTGACTATGCCTTTTACATTAACATTTAATATTCGGTCCCAATCATCTTGATTTGCCCTTTTTCGATTTTCCCATCCCCTAGAACCAATTACTCCCGCATTATTAACTAATATATCAATCCGTCCAAAGTCATCAATGACAGTTTTTACGACACGATTCGACTCAACTCGACTGGTTACATCAAGTTGTACTGCAACCGAATTGATACCCATACGTCTTAGTCCACTTGCGGTAGTTTCAGCCATTTCCTTATCGATATCAGCAACTATCACATCAGCTGCATTTTCCGCCATTATTTTACAAATACCTCTGCCAATTCCTCTTGCACCGCCCGTTACAATCGTCACTAGGCCGTTAATATTCATGTTATGAACCTCAATTTATTAAGGCGCTTCAGATATGCAATAATCTTGATGGAAGTTTAGAAATAACCTTACAAAAAGTCAATCGCCATACTCGACTCATATCCTGAGCCGGTTTATAATGAGACATAGCATCTGATTATGATAGCTCAATAGGAGATGCATAACTATGAAGATTCCCAAAAATTCCAATTTAGCTCTAAAAGAATGGTCTCTGGCCGTAGAAGCTCTTGCCCAAGGTGAACAAATATTGATTTTACGGAAAGGAGGCATCAGAGAAACGGAGAAGGATTTTAAGGTTATCCATCCTGAGTTTCTCCTATACCCTACTTATGAACACCAAAATAGTGATTTGATTAAACCTCAATACAATAAACAATTCCAAGATTCGTATACCCAAAACGATCCACATGGTTTTATCTCTCTAGGCTATTGGTGCCAGGTTACAGACACAATAGAGGTTAGAAGCGAACATACTTTACGGAACCTTTCCCCTTTTCACATATGGACAGATGAATATGCAAACAAACGATTGCGCTGGAAACCTTCTCAGCCATTAACTGTTCTCTTTTTGAAAGTATATAAACTAAGCGAAGCAAATACACTACCTATTAGAGAAGACTACATTGGTTGTAAGTCTTGGGTAAATCTCATGAAGAATGTGAATCTATCTGATATTAAATCTGTTCTAACTGATTCCGAATACTTACAGCGAAGGTCATTACTAGTTCAAAGTATACGTAAGCAATCCTAATAACTTTTACATTTCTCGGCGAGTGTGTAGGAAATTGAAATACAACATTTTGGGAAATACGGATCTTAGTGTCTCTCAAATAGGAT
>CAYSLK010000164.1:0-11624 GCA_964431885.1 uncultured Dehalococcoidia bacterium
CTTAGCCGAATCTGGGTCCCAGTCAAGAAATGGGTTGTCTTTATCATGCTGCAGGACGTTTCGTATATTACGCTTCCACTTTGGTTCGTTGTTTCTTGGGGCAGACGATTGATAATCTTCGTGTCTTAATTCTCCTGAAAGTTCTATAATTTCATAAAGACGATCTAATTCCGTCCATACACCAATTTGCATGTAAGAATATAGAACTCTTCTAATGTCTGTCGCTGTTATCATGACTGGTAGCCTTTATAAAATAGTTCGTAGGAAATGAGTGAATTCGAACTATTGACCTCCCGCAAACTAAACAAGGAATCTCGCAGAAGGAAGTGGTACCCCTGCCCGGACTCGAACCGGGGCACCCGGTTTAGGAAACCGATGCTCTATCCGCCTGAGCTACAGGGGCATACGACACTAGTAAAAGTGTATTATGCTTGAACCCGTAGCGCAACATTGTTCTTTAAATCGCTATCACTCATAGTATTAAGAGAAAGTATTATTTGACTAAGTATTAACAAATTATCCACAACTTATACAAAACCTATCCACAACTTATACAAAACACGCCAATTTAAATATTAATTATTGAAAAATTGTTTTGGATATATTGTTGATATCTAGGATTTACAAATAAAATGCAATACCATATACAATAGAATCGACTGTATATATTGTGGATAACTTAAATTAATATTAGGAAACGGGAGGTGCTGTTTTATGGCAAACGAAAAATTGGTCGGCAAGATACAAACCGTTTTAGGGCTTATAGAACCAAAAGAGTTGGGAGTTACGCTTACTCATGAACATTTATTGATCGATTTGACCAGTATTCATAGTGGGATGCATCGCGATCTTCCACAATGGGCGAGCCGTAAGGAATTTTATGAGAGTCCAGTTGGATTAGATACTATAGGCCGTATAAGACATTACGGCTACCCAAATTATGATAATTCAAGGCTTCTTAATGTTGATACCGCAATCGAAGAGGCGATGCTCTATAAAGAGTACGGTGGTGATTCATTAGTTGATGCGACAAGTATAGGTATAGCAAGAGATCCCATCGGCTTGGCAAGAATATCAAGAGCCAGCGGTGTTAACGTCATAATGGGCGCTTCTCATTATGTGGGAGATGCGCATCCGGATAACATGGATGATATATCAGAGGATGAAATTACCGACCGTATTGTTAGGGATATAACAGAAGGTGTTGACGGTACGACGATAAAATCTGGAGTGATTGGTGAAGTTGGTTGTTCATGGCCGCTTACAGATAATGAAAGGAAAGTACTACGTGCATCGGCTAAAGCACAAAGATTAACCGGAGCTCCAATTCTTATTCATCCAGGTCGGGATGAAACCTCACCTCTTGAAATCATAGCAATACTTAAGGAATCTGGAGCTGATCTTTCTCGTACAATAATGGGTCATCTGGACCGGACAGTCTTTCTTAGAGAGACTTTAACTAAAATTGCTGAAAGTGGTTGCTATATGGAATGGGACCTTTTTGGAAGAGAGCAGTCTTTTTATGGTGCCAATACTGAGATAGATATGCCATCTGACGCTAAAAGAATTAGTGATATAGCGTGGTTAATCTCAGGTGGCTACGGTAAGAAAGTAGTTATAGCTCACGATATTTGTTCAAAGGATCGCCTGGAGAGCTATGGCGGGCATGGTTATTCGTACATACTCGGGTTCGTGGTTCCGAGAATGCGAACTCGTGGATACGATGAAGCCGATATACAGAATATTTTAGTTAATAATACTCGTGATATCCTAACCTTTACCGACGCAAATTAAGTAAACAAAGAGTGAGTTATGGGTTTATTCCGAAATTAGCCCAAGTAGAAGGGTGGGTGAAATTTAATTAGATGGACGTGAATATGAACGTAATTGCTGTCATCATATTAATTGTGCTACTTTTTGAGTTCGTGTTGGGCCTGGTCTCTAATCTATTGAATCTAAAGTCGCTTAAAATGGAGCTCCCAGAGTCATTAACTGATGTGTATGAGCCGGACAAGTATAGACGCTCTCAAGAATACACACGATCGAAAACATACTTTGATTTAGTGAGTGGTGCATTTAGTCTTTTAGTGCTTTTGATCTTTTGGTTACTCGGTGGCTTCAATCTGTTAGATACTTTCGCACGAGGAATCGTGGATCATCCTATAGTTACAGGACTAATATATATTGGCGTCCTGATGCTTCTACATACCTTAATCAGTTTACCTTTCGGTATCTACTCTACATTTGTAATAGAGGAACAATTCGGATTTAATAAAACTACGCCCAGGACGTTCGTATTAGATATAGTTAAAGGAACGTGTCTACTTGTTGTGCTTGGCTGTCCTTTGCTTGCCGTGGTGTTAGTGTTTTTCGAGTATGCAGGTGAATTGGCATGGATCTATGGATGGGTCTCTGTAACAATATTTAGTCTTACGATGGCGTTTATAGCCCCAACTTGGATTATGCCCCTTTTCAATAAGTTTACACCTATGGAATCAGGAGACTTGAAGGATTCTATTTTTAATTATGCGAAATCAGTTGATTTCACGATATCCAATATACTGGTAATGGATGGATCTAAACGATCCAACAAGGCTAACGCCTTTTTCACCGGTTTTGGTAAAAATAAGCGTATTGCACTTTTCGACACACTGATTGAAAAGCATTCAACATCAGAAATCGTTGCGGTGGTTGCTCATGAAATCGGTCATTATAAAAAACGCCACATCCCTATAGGTATTTTGATAGGTGTGTGTTCCACAGGACTCCTGTTTTATTTACTTTCCCTAATACTTGATACGTCGCAATTGTATGATGCATTTGGTATGGAAGAGCAGTCGATTTATAGTGGATTAGTTTTCTTCGGATTTTTATACACACCTGTGGAGCTAGTCCTGTCAACCGGTAGAATGGCTATTTCACGTTACCATGAATACCAGGCAGATTTGTGGTCGATACAAACTACAGGTGATCCTACATCGCTTGTGGCTGGTTTGAAGAGGCTATCTTCTGATACTCTGTCGAATCTGACGCCGCATCCGCTACAGGTCTTTCTAACTGCCTCTCACCCTCCGTTACTTCAGAGAATCAGTGCGATACACAAATACAAAGGCTAAAAGGTTATTTTGTTTATTCGCATCCTCAATATTCTACTTTGATTTAAAGAGATGTGTTTGAAACCAGGTCCATGAATCTGGTTGTCTTTAATTCTTTTTCCATAATGAATCGTATATACATACGATTAGCGTGTGCTACCTCATTTAATAGCTTGCTGGAGACCTTCAATCCGGCACTGTTTAACAGTGTCTCCTTTTGCATAAATCGCATTAATTTCATAGCATTAAGTGAAACAGGTATCAAGTTTTTCCCATATTCATCACGGCAATTGGGACATAATATCCCACCCTTTAAGTAACTGAAGACGTGATCACGTGGCTCTAATATCGAGCGGCAATCTACACATGAATGTAACTCGGGTTTATAACCTGAACTGCTAAGGGCGCTAATTTCGCAGTAACGAACAATAAGGTCTATCTGGTCAGCGACCTCCAAAGCCGATAATGCTGTCAGTAATAACCTGTATAAGTCGATATTGGGGGACTCTTCTGCGGAAAAGCCATGTACGATTTCTGCTATGTAAAAAGCAATGGAAAGTCTCTTCAGGTTTTTACGTAGATTAGCAAAGCTGTTAATACTTTCTGCTTCAGACACAATGTCCAGGTTTCTTCCTCTGGTTAAAGAGATAGAAATATGATTCAGAAGTTCGATATGTCCTCTTAATTTACTTTTTGACCGCCGCACTCCCTTGGCTACCGCTCTTATTAGACCCATGTTCGGAGTACATACAGTTATGATGCGATCTGCTTCTCCTAGCGGTATCTGTTTAAGTACCACAGCCTGGGTTTTATATGTTCTTATTCGAGTCATATTGTATTTTTAAATAATAGCCAGGGTTTTAAAAATTAGTTAGAAGGCCTGTCTGCCTTCTATCGCTCGGCCGAGTGTCAATTCGTCAGCGTACTCCAGGTCGCCTCCCATCGGTAACCCGCGAGCCGGTCGAGTAACAGTGATGTTAAGAGGCTCAACGAGCCTGTGAATGTACATAGCTGTCGCCTCTCCTTCTAAATTCGGGTTTGTCGCTAAAATAATTTCTTCTACTGTTCCAGCCTTCAGGCGTTCAAGCAGACCTGCGATTCTTAAGTCTTCTGGGCCTATGCCGTTCATAGGTGAGATGGATCCGTGCAACACGTGGTAAAGTCCTCCATAGCTATGAGTTCGTTCTAAGGCGAGTACATCTAAAGCTTCCTCTACAACACAGATCTTTTTACCGTCACGGTTAGAATCAGTACACAGAAGACATGGATTGTTCTCTGTGATGTTGTAGCATTGTGAACATAAAATTATACGATCCTTAACGGCCAAAATAGATTCGGCTAATGACCTGGCTTCGTCTTCTGGGATCCTTATTAAATAGTAAGTCAAACGCTGGGCGGTTTTAGGACCTATCCCAGGTAATTTGTGGAATTCCTGAACCAGACGAGTTACAGGATTAGAAACGTCGAGGTGTTCGCTGGACATAATGCAGCTCCACGAAATGCTCGGCTCAATCAGAGCAGTTTTCAATTTATAAGGACGCTTAAGAGGTAGATACTGTTACCAAGGCTGTCTACCTAAAGATCTTCGGATTTTGTGCCAATTCCTGGACAAAAATTTAAAGATGTTATTACTCGTATAAATAACTCATGTCGATTAATTTATGTTAGGCCGGGTATGTTCAAACCCCCTGTGAGTGCACCCATTTTTTCGTTTGCCATGTCCTGTGCTTTTTGCATGCCCTCATTGACCGCTGCTATGACTAGATCTTGTAGAATATCCACGTCTTCAGGATCCACCACTTCAGGGTCTATGGAAATTGATTCTACGCGCATTTTACCACTTACTACCGCTGTCACGACACCACCTCCTGAAGAAGATTCTACTGTGGAGGCTTCTAGTTCGCCTTGAAGTTTCATCATTTGCTGTTGGAGTTGTTGGGCTTGTTTCATCATTTTTCTATTCATCATTTTTCAGATCCTCTCTTTCTCCTATAATTCGTGCGCCCATAGCTTGAGCGGCACGTACCAGATGACTTTTTTGAGCTGTACTTTTACCTGGGGCATTTGTCATGTTATCCACTACAGACAAATTAATTTCATAATCTGCACCCATAACTTGTTCTAAAATGTCCTTAAAGGCCTTATTAATTTCTGGATTATCCAGTTCCTCTCTCATTCGCTCCATATTCGATATATGAGAGAATTTAAGTGTGATAGTCTTTTCATTTATTTCGCGTGACTTACACACGTTGAGCAGTGCACCTATTTTAAATTTTCTGCCGACGTGCCTTAGCGAGTTTGACATTTCTTTCCACTGCGCATTTAATTGCTCCATCTCACTTGAATATGAAGTAGGTGATGGGTCGGGTTGGACATTCGGTTGACTTCGGGGCACACTTCCGTTTTGTTTTCCAACTTCTGGGGATCGAGCTATTTCAACTTTCTTAGTTGGGGGAAGATCCTTGAATTGTCTGGGTGGAGATTTTATTTGTGTTTCGACTTTCCCACTATAACTACTAACAGAATTTGCTCTAGAGGGTGTTTGCTCGCTACTGGAGTCTTTTGATTCAATAAGTGCTAATTCTAAATTTAAGGGTGATGAATCCGATTTTCTTATGTCAACGTCAGCAAAAATTTTCATGGTGTGTGTGAGGTGATTAAGATCAACGGTTGTGGCAAAACTGTTTAATTTTTCTAATACCTGGTCGGGATAGCCGAAGTCCATTTCTGCATTCGTTTTTATGAGCAAGACGGTTCTTAGGAACTCAAGTATACTTTTATGGAGCTGTATCAAATCTTTACCATCTGAGAAAAGATGATTTATCAATTTGAGACCCTCTTTTATACGCCTGTTGATAATGTGCTCAACTAATTCTAATGACGAATCGTCGTCACCTAATCCCAACATATCACGGATGTTTTCTTCACTTATGGGGGAATCATATGAAATCGACACCTGTTCAAGTAGGTTCTCCGCGTCTCTGAGCCCGCCTCCAGAATTTCGAGATATTAGTTCCAGTGCGGGTTTTGTGAATTCTATTCCCTCATTAATACAAATATCTTCTAGTTTCTCAGTCATTAATTTAAAAGGAATTCTTCTGAAGTCGAATCTTTGACACCTGGAAACAATTGTCAAGGGCAATTTATGGGCTTCGGTGGTTGCCAGGATAAAGATTGCATGTGGAGGAGGTTCCTCCAAAGTTTTGAGCAATGCGTTAAAAGCTGGTTCTGTTAGCATATGTACTTCGTCAATAATATACACTTTGAAGCGAGCTTCATTGGGAGAGAAGTGGACTTTGTCACTTAAATTCCGAATGTCGTCAATTCCTCTGTTGCTCGCGGCGTCTATTTCTATAAGATCCAGGCATCTATTTTCGTTAATGATTGAGCACAGGTGGCATTCGTTATCCGGGTTACCATTTTGCGTTGAAAGACAGTTAACAGACTTTGCTAAAATTCGTGCCGTGCTCGTTTTGCCGGTGCCTCTGGGGCCACAAAACAAATAAGCGTGAGCAATCCGATCAAGATTTACTGCTTGCTGGAGAGTTCGTGTAATAGGCTCTTGGCCTACCACGTCTCCCAGTATTTTAGGACGCCATTTCCGATAAAATACTTCGTTCATATGCACCTGGTTTGTAACAATACTTCAGCTTCCTTTTGCTTCATTATCTGGGCCTCTCCTTGTTGGATATGATCGTAACCCAGTAGATGTAGTACTCCATGTATTATCAGATGAGCGAGTTCCTCTTTAACGCTTCTTCCGGCATCGTGGGCTTGACGCTCCATTACCGGATAGGAAATGATGACTTCCCCTAGCCCTACCTCACTTCTAGGAGGTAATGCGAACTCTATGTCCTCACATCTCAACGTGTCCGGTGAATCCTCTCCGTAGTACTCTCCCTCGTGTGTAAAAGAAAAAGCCAGCACATCGGTACTCTCATCAAGGCCTCTATGCCTATAGTTTAATTCTTTTACTGTCATATCGTCCGCTATAACTAGGCTGAGAGAATTTCCCTCTGTGATTCCTGCTAATATGATTGTACGCTTTACTAAATCGATCAGCCACTCGGTAGAATGAAGACCTTGGAATTCTGCAAATATTTGTAGTTCTACTTCAATATTTATTTGATTTTGGTAATTTGGCATTTAGACTATCACACCGAGGAATCACATGTAGTCATATGAAAGGATTTTATAGGTTTTTCATTAGTCATTCAATAAGCCCTTTTTACATATTGAGATCATCCCATGTGACATAAGTAAAAGCAAATAGCACAGATTATTGGTGGTTTTTCAGAGTTAGACTGATCAGGATCACATGATATCAAGAATTGGACATTGATGCGATGGTGTCCGAAAAGTTTTACCAGGGCAAACCCAATGAACCGTACGTCTAGAGAGTTTCATCAGGTTAGGAAGAACAGAGTTACAATGTCTAGATGCTGGTGCCCAGATTATTCGTCTCTACCAAACGGAGACGTCAAAAACTGGAAGAGATCGCTATTCGCCGGCAAGACAACTGTGGTGTTGTTTTTAAGGAATATTTTATATGCGTCTAAGCTTCGTTGGAAGGCATAAAACTCGGGATCTTGTTCCAATGCATCAGCAAAAATAGCGATTGCACTGGCTTCACCTTCACCTCTGGTAATATTCGCAGTTCTTTCTGCTTCGGCTAATAAAATTGTAGCGTCCTTGTCAGTAGCAGCTCTAATTTCAAGATCTTTTTCCGCGCCCTGCGCTCGTTCTCTATCAGCTTTACGTTTTCTCTCAGCTCTCATTCTTTCGTGGATGCTATCTGCTATTTCATCCGGGAAGTCTGCTCTTTTTATTCTCACGTCTACAATAGATATCCCAAATTCCATCAACTTAGGATTAACAGAATCCCTGACTCTAAGCATTATATCTTCACGGCTGGTCGCTATAACTTCGGCTTGTAAGTCGAGAGCTATTTCGCGTCTTAGTTCAGATGCTATTATTTCTATGGCTCTATTCCTTGCACGCGTTTCATCTCTTACAGTCTCAAAGAAGAGAAGAGGGTCCACTATACGTCCTCGTGCATAAACATCTATAACAAGACGCCGTTTATCTTCTGTCAACAGAGAATCTGCTGCTGCATCAAAAATCAAAAGTCGTTTCTCAAAATAAGTTGTCTTATCAATGAATGGAGTCTTTACATATAATCCTGGGTTTGTTATCGATCTTTGAGGGTCTCCAAATCGAGTTACGATTGCGACTTTTGTTTCGTCCACAACGAAAAGAAGTTGCGGGCCCACGATAGCCGACAAAATCAGAATTGGGATTAAGATAAATATCAATTTCTTCATATAACTCTCATCACTGGTCTGTCTGGACAGTTCCTGATGTTGTGTTCTCTCCAGTTAACGGTAAGAACTGTAAGAGATTGCCACTATTTTCCGGGTCAACAATAAACTTGGTAATTCCAGGGAGTATTTCTTCCATGGCTTCCAGGTACATTCTTTGCTTGGTGACTTCCGGTGCTTTTTTGTATTCAAATAAAACAGACAAGAAACGCTTAGCCTGACCTTCGGCCTTTTCAATACGCTCCCGGCTGTACGCTTCAGCATCTTGTATCATTTTAGCTGCTTGACCTCTCGCCTTAGGTATAACATCTTCTTGATATGCTTCAGCTAGATTTATTATTTGTTCCCTATTCTCCCTCGCTCTAACGACATCGTCAAAAGCGTCCTGTACTTCGGCAGGAGGTCTAACATTCTGTAATTTGACTTCTCTGATATTTAATCCTGTTTCATAGAGGTCTAGGAGTTTCTGGAGCAAGAACTTTGTTTCAGCCTGAACCTCTTCTCTGGCATCAATTAGCGTGTCGTCTATGGGCTTGGATCCAACGACCTGTCTTAAAGCAGTTTCAGCGGCATCTTTTAAAGTTTCTCCGTCCGGATCCACGGCTTTGAAGAGGAATGATTCCAGGTCTTTGATATCGTATTGGACTACAAGTCCAACTTCCACAATATTTTCGTCGCCTGTAATCATACTGGATTCTTCTTTTATTGGAGTGTTACCCCTGAATCCCAGTTCAAGAGTTCTAACTTCGTCGACTGACTCTATATCCACACGGCCTATCGGTGATGGCCAAAACCAGTTTAGACCCGGCCCGTTTAGAGTTTGGAATTTACCCACAAGTCGCAACGCTGCCTGTTCACCCGGGTTCACTACATAAAAACCACTTCCCAACCAGCCAATTACTGCGATCGCCAGTACTGCAAATACAATATAGGGCCATTTACTTTTGCCAGAACCACTGTCCTTACTGCCGGCGCCAGTCCCTCGGCCGAAGAATCCGCGTATTCTGTTGAGTATTTGGTCAAAATTTATTTCTGGATCTTCTTTCTGTTGATACATTTGCCCAATCAGTTACTAGTTTTAAGTCATAAATTATTCGATACTATCCAGTGGTCGAAATGCCTTAATCTACTCTAGACAGATGTTTTTACCCTCAGACAGTATATTGATTTCAGTGTATATATTAACACATTTCCATTTCCGTGGTTAGCATATTTGTTTCCAGTATTTATCACTTCTTTAGCTGATCCAGCTTTTCGATGAACTGGGAATATGTTGATACGGACCTGATTTCTTTTATGAACGACCCTAGACTAGGTGTAAATTCACGGAAAGTTTTAACTTGTGATCCAATAGGACTCACTGAGGCAGGATTCTCTGCGTAGGTCCCGAGAAAGGCGAAATATGCCTGGTTTATCTTACGTATATTGAATCCATTCTGATTAAAGAAGAGCCTTCTCTCATCCATATATTGTTCTGCCTCCTCTACCTTGCTCTCTGCTAATAGTTTATCGACTGTAAGTCTGGTCTCATGCATTTCTTGGTTGAATGAAAAGAGGGAATCTTTATGTTCGCGGGAAATCGCGTCTTGATGGAAGTCTGTGCAGGTCTGAGGTTTGGAGTCTGCAGATTCTTCTAACAAAGCCATAACACGGTCACCAATTTCACGCCCGGCTAAGTCAGCCACAGTTTCATTTAAGGTTTGCATTTGGTCGTTTGAAAAAATTTGTTGGCCGAGTGGATGGAAGAACAAGTAGTGGTGTAACCATTCATGAGCAGCAGTTTGAATAGTCCAACGAAGAGACTGATTTAGTGGTAATACCGCAGGAAATGTAGCTACACCTCCTATATCCATTACTAAGCCAGAAAGATTTGACTCAGAAAACAACATATTTTCTATAAGCTCACGCTGTTTTATGGTTATACCTGGTCTAATTAAGACGTCATGTGTCCGTAATATTTCCCCACGTGGTGACGTCACTAATAGTTTTGGTGTTTGGGTCAATCTTATATCTACTGGAGGAAGAACAATTCCTTTCCAGGCATCGAGATTTTCTGAAACCAGAACATCGCCTATTAATCCCTCTATAATTTCTTCTACCTGATCCCTTAAATGACCTGACTCTTTAAGAATACCGGTTAATTCAGATTCCAATCTTAGTCGATAAGCATTGCTTTCCACATCGTCATTAGTGGCAGCAATCTCGATATCACGCTTAATCTCCGAGATGTTTGTAACAACATCAACATAACTTTCTAGCGTGCATACTTTTTCGTTGTGGGAAAGATGTTCATTGAAAATTAATGTCCTTAACTTATGAATCCATTTACTGTGAAGGTTTGATACCTCGAATCCAAAAAGATCGTAGAGATAAGGACTAGCGGCCTTTTGAGCTACATTGAGGTGTAGAGTGTCTTTACTGATAAACACCCATGAAAGCAAAACGAATATTAGTAGTATACGTGCAGTTAACTTTCTCATTTATATATTTAGACGATCGAATATTAAAAACGTTTACCGCTCATTGTATTGTTGTAAACGGAGATATCCAAATTGCGGTATGACTGAAATGATATTAGCCATTGCTACTATGATAAAAGAATACGAGTATTTCATTCTGTATCCAGTTGCGTATGAATGAGGGAGTTCGGAGCAAGAGAGAGCTGGCAGGATAACCCTGTTTGAGATACATATACAGCACTCATCTGGTGATCAATCCGAGTTTTAATTATATCAATTGTTTAAATAGAGGCTTATAGTAGCATATATGTATAGTGAAGACATGATTTAGTTTTTCTTGCCTGTGGAGAGGGATATATTAGGTCATAGGAGATTAACAATGGATAAGCCTGGACGTCATGTAGTAGTAGATTTAGAAACTCTCAGTACACGTTCCAATGCGTGTATAGTGTCTGTAGGGGCTGTGGCGATTGAAAACTACGAAATTGTAGATGAATTTTCGGTTAATGTATGTGCGAAAACTTGTGAGGAAGTTGGATTGCATAAAGACCAGGAAACAATAGCATGGTGGGAAAGGCAGAGCATAGAGGCACGTCAAGCGTGGTTGAAAGATCCAATTCCACTTACAGACGCTCTGGATAAATTTGCTCTATGGTATGGGAATGAATCTATTCCAATTTGGGGCTTTGGAGCGAACTTTGATGTTGTCATATTAGAAAACGCTATGACATATTCCGGATGGATTGATA
>CAYSLK010000165.1:0-3459 GCA_964431885.1 uncultured Dehalococcoidia bacterium
TGAACCCAATTCCGGGCGAGTGAGTCAGTTGCTGGTTCATTGCCCAATTCCGGGCGAGTGAGTCAGTTTGAAGTACGCGGATTCAGCGCTCCAATTCCGGAGCGACTGAGTCGGCTTATGGTTCATTGCCCCATCCTCGAGACAATGAATCGTTTTTTTGAACACTCCAACATGTAGGAGGTCTTATGCTTAGAGGAACCCTCGATAACGTGCTTTCGGGAATGAAGGCAGGTTTCAAAGCAATCCTTAATCTTGAACATCCATTCGCAAGGAGAAAGATGGACACTCAAAAAGGCAGCTCAAAATTGAGCGCAACCCTGCTGGCTCTCGTCCTGGGAGCAAGCGTCTTCATGGCAGGTCCGGTCTGGGCAGCCAAGTATGTGACCGATCCCACCACCGGCAAGGTGGTGACCGCGCCAGAGTACGGCGGGACAATTACCCTCGCCGCAGTCGAAGAGCAGATGAGTTCTGACACCGCGGAATCTGGCCCCAATGGGGGGGGCATGGTCTCTGGCGTAGTAGAGAAGCTCGCCTTCGCGGACTGGGCAACGCCCAGGGACGAATTTGACTTCCAGTTTCTCAACGTTCCAGCTAATACGAGAGGTCAACTGGCGGAAAGCTGGTCGCAGCCCGACCCACTGACCCTCGTCATAAACGTCCGCCAGGGAGTTCACTGGCACGACAAGGCACCGATGAACGGTCGGGAGCTGATTGCCGATGATATCGTATTCAACTTTCACCGCGTATTTGGTATGGGCAGCGGATTCACCGAAGCTAGCAAATGGCTTCAAGACTGGGCCGGTGTCGAATTTGAATCGATAACGGCCACCGACAAATGGACGGTTGAGTTTAAGTTGAAACAGCTAAGCCTCACTGCACTGCGGCTTGTCCTCGACCACTGGATTTCTAACATATATCCCCCCGAGGTACTCCAGGAACACGGTGACATGCTCGATTGGCGGAACCTGGTCGGCACCGGGCCTTATGAGGCGACTAAATGGGTCGCGGGCAGCTCTGAGACATATACCAAGAATCCTGACTACTGGAGCTTCGACGAAAAATACCCGGAGAACCGCTTGCCCTATGCCGACCAGATAAGGGTCCTGATTATGCCCGAAGTGGCAACAATGCTGTCGGCAGTGCGCACCGGTAAGGTTGATCGTGGATACACATTGAGGACTATCGACCAGGTAGAGAGCCTCCAGAGGACCAACCCCGAACTCTTGATCTGGCCAATTTACGGTCGGGCGGATTATATGTTTGGTATGGACAACATTAATCCGCCCTTTGACGACATCAGAGTGCGCAAGGCAATGCAGATGGCACTAAACCTCGAAGAAATCAACAGCGCCTACTTTGGAGGTTACGCAGATATGATACCTCAGGGGCTGTTGAACCGGCTTATGACAGAGGTTGTCTTCCAATTTGAAGAGTGGCCCGAAGATGTCAAGAAGGTCTTCGACTACGACCCGGAAGGTGCCGAAGCGTTGCTTGAAGAGGCCGGATATCCTCGCGGCGCCGACGGTACTAGATTTAAGATCGAGTTCATGCACCTCAATCGGTATTCTACGAATTGGCCAGAATTAGTCGGTTCATACTGGAAAAAGATTGGCGTTGATATGGAGATTGAGGTACTGGCAATAAATCCCTGGGTCGCTAGAAGCAGAGCGAAGGATTTCAAAATAAAGAATCTGTCCGGCGCCGCAAAGTGGTTCCCAATGCCATACTTGAGTGGCCAGCTGACGGAGGCTGGATTTTACGGCTCCGTTAACGCCGACCGGGATTATGATGCCATGTCTGAAGCCGCCGGAGCCGCTACCACCACCGAGGAGCAGAACAGGATCTATAGACAGATGAATCAGCATGTGATAGAGAACTTCTATACGATATGGGGTGGCAACGCGCCAACGTATCAGGTAACCCAGCCCTGGCTCAAAGGTTATAACGGTGAAAACTGGATGGGAAACGGTCAACGGCTCCCAGTCATCGCCCGCCTCTGGATTGACCAGGAATTGAAGGACAGGAGCCAGTAATTGGCCGACTGTAAGCACTTTGGGACCGGGCTGTACTGCCCGGTCTACTCGCAGGATACCCCGCGTTTCCCTGCCCATTGCAAAAATGATGAGGTCTGTCCCATGAGAGTCTATGTGATCAGGCGGTTATTACTGATCATCCCCACCCTGTTTATCTTGAGCATCCTGGTCTTTCTCTCGGTCCGCTTCATCCCCGGTGATGTCATAGACACGCTACAGGGTAGGATTATGTGGACAGCAGCGGGCGGAATTGACCGTGAAGCTCTTCTCCATAAGATGGGGTTAGACGTGCCTGTGTACGTGCAGTATGGACGCTGGATCGGCGATATTGTCCTGCACGGCTCTCTAGGCGAGTCCCTGCTGACCGATTATGCGGTAGAGGAGGCAATCTTAGAGAGACTGCCGGTCACCCTTGAGCTTGGTGTCCTGGCCATCCTCATCGGGCTGGTGATCGCGCTGCCCGTTGGCATCTACTCGGCGATGCGCCAGGATACGGCCGCTGACTACCTGGGGCGCTCTGCCGCCATCATCGGCTTGGCTACGCCGAACTTCTGGCTGGGCATCATGGTCATGATCTACCCGGCCATCTGGTGGGGCTGGTCGCCGCCGCTGGAGCTGATTCCTTTCACAGAGGACCCGCTGGGGAATCTCTGGGGGTTCTTCATCCCCAGCCTGATTCTGGGAACGGCCTCGGCGGCTGCGACCATGCGGATGATGCGCACGATGATGCTGGAGGTGCTGAGGCAGGACTATATCCGCACCGCCTGGTCCAAGGGGCTTAGGGAGCGGGTTGTGGTGATCAGACACGCCCTCAAGAATGCCCTCATCCCGGTAGTGACCCTGATCGGCTTGCAGTTGCCGATTCTGGTGGGGGGCTCCGTGATCATGGAGAACATCTTTAACCTGCCGGGGCTCGGGCGTCTCTTGCTGGATGCCCTCACGGACCGAGACTACCCGGTGGTTTCCGGAATCAACCTGTTCTTCGCTACGGGCGTGGTGGGGATCAATCTATTTATCGACCTGTTCTATGCCTTCTTGGACCCGCGGGTGCGGTATGAATAGTCGCTGGCGCGAAAAGCCTTATGGTAAAAGCTACTAGTTCTAGGACTAATTTAGACTGAGGAACAAACATTCAAATAATTAATATTAAACAATATTTTCATAGATCATAGTGTTCGATTTTTAACGGATTTTACTATAATATGAGCAATGCCACAGAGGCACCCTTCGCCGTCAGTGCGCCCAATCGGCGTGCCGGACTGGTGGATTTCTTCGTCAGGCTTCTCAAGGAGAAGCCGCTGGGGACGTTCTGCGGAATCATCATCCTGCTCTTCATTTTGGTGGCGGTCTTTGCCGAGGTGCTGGCGCCTTTTCCCCATGATGAAGTCAACATTCTTGACAGAATGCAGCAGCCCTCCGAGCAGTA
>CAYSLK010000166.1:0-3004 GCA_964431885.1 uncultured Dehalococcoidia bacterium
CTTTCGTCTAGAGAAATAGCCTATATATTAAACCATTCAAAAGCCAAAGTATTAATTTTAGATGCGGAGTTTGCACCTAAAATTAGAGAAATAATCGATAAGATACCAGGTGTCACTACGTTTGTTCAAGTAGAAGATACAGTAAAAAAGGCTGACTATATCACAGGTCCAGACTATGAATCGTTTCTTACTTCATCAGAACCTCTTGATAGTCCTGTGAGTCTGGTATCGGAAATAGACACGATCAGCATAAACTACACTTCTGGTACCACAGGTGTGCCTAAGGGCGTTAAATATCATGCACGTGGAGCATATCTTAATGCTTTGGGTGAAGTGATTGAAACTGGCATGAATTCAAAAAGCAGTTATTTGTGGACTCTACCGATGTTTCATTGTAATGGATGGTGCTTTACTTGGGCTGTAACGTCAGTTGGAGGTACTCACGTTTGTCTAAGACAATTCCAAAGCGAAGAGGTATTCCGTCTCATAGGTGAGAAGGGCGTCACACATATGTGCTGTGCTCCCACGGTCTTAACGGCGCTTTATTCTTCTAAAGAAGCTCAAATTCAAGACTTATCTGGCCTTACTATACTTACGGCAGGCGCACCACCTGCCCCACACGTTATTCGCAAAATGGAAGAAATGGGTGCAGTTATACAACACGCATATGGACTTACTGAGACATATGGCCCTCACACAATTTGTGCTGTGCAAAATTCTTGGGATAACATGTCGGTGGAAGAACGCTCGACGATGAAAGCTCGGCAAGGCGTTCCCTATGTCACAGTACAATCAGGTGTGCGAGTGGTTGATCAAGCAATGAACAATGTTCCTATGGATGGTAGTACTGTAGGAGAAGTAGTGATGCGAGGGAATAATGTAATGTCCGGGTACCTCGATGATATAGATGCGACAAATGAAGCGTTTACAGGTGGGTGGTTTCATTCAGGTGATTTGGGAGTATGGCATAAAGATGGCTATATAGAACTCAAGGATCGTTCAAAGGACGTAATTATATCAGGAGGAGAGAACATTTCTAGTCAAGAAGTGGAGAAGGTTATAATGGAACATCCGGGCGTTTTGGAAGTAAGTGTGATAGGCGTTCCTGATACAAAATGGGGAGAGGTACCAAAAGCATTTGTTGTTAGAAAACCCGGTGAAGATCCGACGGCAAGTGACATTATTACATTTACTCGCGAACGTATCGCACATTTTAAGAGTCCAAAGCATGTGCAGTTTGGAGATTTGCCTAAAACCGCCACCGGTAAAATACAGAAATATCTGCTCAGAGATCTGGAATGGAGCGGACACGATAAGAGAATACAGGGTTCCTCATCAATTGAAGAATAAATTAACTTTAAGCTAAATCATTTTCTTTGCTCAGTTTGCAAATACTCTGTTGATTGCCAACACGTTAAAATCATTGACTATTGATGAAACTTGGTAATAGTCATAAAGTGCTTGATGAATCCAGATTAGAAAACAAGAAAAGATCGTTATGTAAAGGGAGATATAAACTTATGCAGATAGGCTATTTTGTTGATCCACTTCACCCTCCAGGTACAGATTATACGGAGAACATCCAAAACGACCTAGCCCAGGTCGCACTACTCGATGATCTTGGTTATGCTGAGACATGGGTGGCGGAACACTTTACCGTTGCTTGGGAAGGCATACCTTCGCCGGAAATTTTCATCGCTCAAGCGTTGGGCATGACTAAAAACATGATTTTTGGCACTGGGGTTACTTGTCTTCCGAATCACAATCCATTTCATATTGCACATCGGATAGCTCAACTCGATCATCAGGCCAAAGGCCGATTCATATGGGGCATTGGTTCAGGGGCATCCCCATTGGACTTCGAAGCATTTGGAGTAGACGTCAAAGAAAATGAACATCGTTCCCTCACCCGTGAGACGTTAGACATGGTTTTGAAAATATGGTCAGGCTTAAAGCCTGGGACTTATGAAAATAAACACTGGAAGTTCACTATGCCTGAGGCAGACGAAGAACTTGGTTTCTATGTTCACATGAAACCTTATCAACAGCCTCATCCCCGAATTGCAGTTGCAGGCCTTTCTCCGAAATCAGAAAGCCTTACGCTGGCCGGAGAGAACGGGTGGATTCCTATTAGCATAAATTATGTGCCTAATCGAACTCTCTGTACACAGTGGGAAACCTATTCTGATGCAGCAAGGATCGCTGGGCATTTACCTAGGCGTAAAGATTGGCACATAGTCCGTGATGTTTTTGTAGCTGACACTATGGAAGAGGCTGAAGATATGGCGAAAACGGGTGTCTTGGCACGAGACTTTAGATATGCTCATCGCATTACAAAACGTCTTGGCCTTATAGATACTGTCAAGGCTGATCCGCAAATACCAGATAACATGATTGATGTCGACTACATGATGGAAAACTCATGGATCATCGGTACACCGGATCAAGTTGAAGAAAAGATTCGTTCATTATATAACCAGGTGGGTGGATTCGGGACACTTATCGTGATGTCCCACGACTGGGAGCCTTATGATAAATGGCTTCGTTCAATGACCCTTCTGGCTAAGGAAGTAATGCCTAGGCTTTCAGATCTGACACCACCGATGGATTCATCGGTGTGTTAACCTTGGCGTACATTATGAGTATCTAGCCTTTTGTCGATAGTTTGGGTTGTGGTTAGTGATATTTAAAAAGAAGCTTTTGGAAAAAGAGCTGTGAGATTAGAGGCCGATCGGTTTACCTATGACTTCATCCCCAGGAAATGTAATCTGCTATCCATGAGCAGGTATTTACCACGATCAATCCTTTGATAGATTTTCCGACCAGCACAATAATAAAGAACTTTATTATTGGGTATCTTAAGCCTCCCGCCGCAATTCCCACTATGTCGACTAGAGGATTGGGAATAACTGAGACGAGAAATATAACGAGACTTCCTCGTTGTTCCATCCAGTTGCGTACCCTATGGTAAAAGGCACGTCGTTCTATAACAGTTCTTCCACCG
>CAYSLK010000167.1:0-6917 GCA_964431885.1 uncultured Dehalococcoidia bacterium
CGTACTTACTGTAATAACAAACCCGAATGACGAAATGGGTTTCACCTCATTAAAGTTAGTTGCACTTGATAAAGAAGGTTTGTCGGAGGGTGTCATGTCGATGAGTGAGGGTTCCTTAACAGCGGTTTTCGTACCTGCAAACAGTACAATAGGTATCTATGACTCCTTAGGTAAATACGCAGGATTGCCTTACGAAGTCGCAATAAGACCAGGGACCACGCAAGTTTACCAAGGGAACGGCTATGTGGCCCTCAATGATATTGGTGGGGTATCAATATGGACCTGGGCAGGCCGACCTGGATGGGACCTCTATAGAATTGATCCAAACAATAATGACTTCTTTTCTCTGGAAGATGGCTGGATTGTTAATCGAACAGACAAAAGAATAGATATAGTCTATGCATGTGACGGTTATCTGCCGATTAATTCAACAATAGAGTCGATGGCAGCTGTACGTGAAGCTTTGTATCTTTTTGGGGGAACAAGCCCACTTCCAGCATTTGCGAAACTTCCTGAACTTAGTCACTTGAGACTGTGGACAGGAACTAATAAGTATGTAGAAATTGAACCAAAGTCCAAGATCGAGAGGCTGGACCCCTCAATAGCACGCCGACCTGTATGGGACCTCTATATCGTTAGCTGTCATTCATGGTTTGCGAATGACAGAGTAACTCAATAAACAGGGCATTTCTGTACCATAACGTGTAGCAAACAGGGCTTAATGACAGAGCTATCGGTGTTTCTACGAGCGATTTATCTGAACTGTTTATATCGACAGGGTAGGATAGTTCCCTTTTCGCATAGGCTTGACACCAAGACTTATAATCAAACAAATGGCTTCTACGATAAGATATCTAGTTCTGATGTTACTTGTATTAATGGCTCTGGCTGTTACAGCCTG
Source organism: uncultured Dehalococcoidia bacterium (assembly GCA_964431885.1). Classification (GTDB taxonomy): domain Bacteria; phylum Chloroflexota; class Dehalococcoidia; order Lucifugimonadales; family CAUZEB01; genus CAUZEB01. The sequence continues at coordinate 902 of CAYSLK010000167.1, forward strand.
TAGCGATAGTGAGCCGTTACCGGATATAGACGCTACTGTAGAAGCTAGTGTAAAAAGGGCTATCGCTTCATTAGTTGTACCCACACTTGCTCCATTACCAACGTACACACCTATGCCAACTTACACCCCTGTCCCACGGGTAATTCCTGGAGTGTCTCAAGCCTTGAATAGAAGTTTACGAAATGGCCATAACTCTTTTGTATAGGTATCGCGTGTATAATTCTTTTATGAATAAATTGATTAAAAGGAATCTGGGTAAGATCGCATTATTCCTCTTACTGTTATGGGGGATTGTCATGGCATTTGGGCTTCCACAAATCGCCGCCGCTGTATTTTTTTGTGCAGTAATTGTTCCCACCGCAAATGTAACATTGGGGAAAAAATATGCCATACCAATGGCTGTTTTAGGGGTTGTGTGGTTGGTGATTTCCATATTTATTATGTAGTCTGAGACATAAGGCGGACAACAGGCTCCTAAGTGACGCGTAGGCTGCTTGATCTATGGTCCTTTCCTTCCAAAACCTACACTAGCCTTGTTCTTCCTTTAGAATTTAATTATTCGATGAAGAAGCTAGCCTTATATTCTTCAAGGTTTGCTCTAAATTCAGCACACGCTAGGCGTCTAGTATTAAAGTGACAGTCATCCATGTGAGATCCCAGAATGTCTAAACCGTTAACAAACGTCCCTTCTACCAAAACTTTAAGGGATCTATTATTGGCTTGCAGTATTTTGATTGTATCTGAATTGGTTTGGTGTAGTTCATTAATTTGCAATTGTAGCTCTGCTACTTGCTTCACGAGACTATCATAATCCACGTTAGCATCAGCATTTCCGTTAGATTCACATCCAGTTATGCTTAACATTAGAACCGAAAGACCAATACTGATAATCAACAGACGATTCCATGCTGAGTTATGCTTTGCTGGAAAGATATATTGAATCATTGTTAGTAACCTCTCGAAATAGTATAGATAACATATTACCCCAAATGAGGAGTTATCACGGTAAATTACCTGATATGAATCTCCTTTTCAACTATGAAGCTAGATAACCACTTGACTTGTGTCCACAATACCTGTAACATCGTCGCCCTATGTACAGAAGAAACAAAATAAAGGGAACCTGTTGTACTTGTTGTTGCCCCACGGGGGTGGGCGTGTAGTTCGCTACGCTAGAACAGAGACGTCCCGTAACCCCTGCCCTATGTAATAAGGCAGGGGTTTTTTTATGCCTACTCTCAATACATAGAACTCAAGGTATGTGAGTGGGTTATGTTTAAAGGAGTAATAAATGACCTTGGTAACATCGCGTCCAGAAAGACGGGCCGAGTACAAACATCTATTGGATCTAGAATCGGAGTCTATACACATCCTCCGAGAAGTTTTCGCCGAATTTAATCGACCGGGGTTACTTTTCTCAGGAGGTAAAGACTCAGCAGTTCTTCTTCATTTGGCAGTTAAGGCCTTTCATCCAATGAAGCTGCCGTTCCCTGTGGTGCACATAGATACGGGCCACAATTTTCCAGAGGTAATTTCATTTCGTGATAAGATAACGAGTCAACTTGGGGTAGAATTAATGGTAGGCTCTGTTGAAGAAGCTATAAATACTGGTGCTATTTCGATGCCTAAGGAAACAAACGGATCTCGGAATCGACTCCAAACACCAGTACTACTCGATACCATACGCAAAGGGGAGTTTACTGCTGTCCTAGGTGGAGCTCGGCGGGATGAAGAACGTGCCCGGGCCAAGGAACGTATTTACTCTTTACGGGATGAATCTGGAAGATGGGATCCGAACAATCAACGTCCAGAGATATGGAATCTCTACAACGGACATATTAATCCAGGCGAGCACATACGTGTTTTTCCTATATCAAATTGGACGGAACTGGACATCTGGAGATATATCGCCACAGAAGAGATTGAATTACCAATGATTTATTACTCGCATCAACGTAAGGTGTTCGAACGGGATGGAATGCTTATGGCTCTTTCCCCCGTTATGCAACCTCAGGCAAGAGAAACGATCGTTACACGGAGTGTTCGCTTCAGAACTGTAGGAGATATGACCTCCACTGCCGCTGTAGCTTCTGATGCCAAAACCCCGGAAGAAGTATGGATAGAAACCGCTAACACAGATATATCCGAAAGAGGTGCTACTCGTGCGGACGACAGATTCACGGACGCTGCTATGGAAGATCGCAAACGTGTAGGATATTTTTGATATGGATCTGTTGCGTATCGTTACGGCGGGTTCAGTAGATGACGGCAAAAGTACACTCATAGGGCGACTACTGCTAGACTCCAAGGCACTAGATGACGACGTCGTTTCCGCAGTGGAAGACGCCAGCAGACGTTACCAAAGTGATTCCATCAACTTAGCGTTAATCACAGACGGATTACGCTCCGAACGCGAACAAGGTATTACCATAGACGTTGCTTATCGTTACTTCTCCACCACTTCTCGAAAATTCATTCTCACAGACACTCCCGGTCACGTAGGATACACTCGAAATATGGTAACCGGTGCTTCTAATGCTGAGGTTGCTCTAATAATGATAGACGCTCGCAATGGTTTGGTCGAACAATCTCGCCGTCACGCAGTCATATCATCTTTACTAGGCATAAATCACATAATCGTTTGTATAAATAAGATGGATCTTTTGAACTATAGCCAGGAAGTATATGAGTCGATAAAAACAAGATTCGCTGCCCTTATGACCAGGCTAAACGTCACGAATGTTGAGTATATTCCAACGTCAGCTCTGAATGGTGACAATGTAGTGGAGCGATCTAACAATATGCCATGGTTCACTGGAGAACCACTTTTGAAACGCCTTGAAGAGCTACCAGTGAGGGGGGGCCTGGAAACCTTACCATTAAGGTTTCCAGTGCAGAATGCTATCACACCATCGCAACATGATTACAAAGTTTACGCAGGAAGTATAGCCTCTGGTGTATTGCATAAGGGCGATCGTGTCTGCATCCTTCCGTCTGGCAATGAAACCATTGTATCAACTATAGAAACACCCAGATGCTTCGTAGAACAGGCATCAGCCCCAGATGCCGTTACCGTTCGGCTGGAAGATAATATCGAGATCTCCAGAGGAGATATGATTTGTTCATTGTATGAGTCGCCACAAATCAGCAAAACGGTGGATGCTACTGTATGCTGGATGGATCATCAAACGGCCATGCACGAAGGTTGTGTTTATCGTATCAAGCAAGGCACCAACTCCACTAAGGCAGTAGTAAACAGAATTGAAGCGAGATTTAATATTACTTCGCTTACAGGGGAACCTGAGGTAAAATCCCTGCAGCTTAACGATATAGGTAGGGTAATCCTAGAGGTCGATGAACCCTTAGTCTTTGACGACTATGCCACCAACCGAATTACAGGAAGTTTCATCCTAATCAATGAAAGCACGAATGCCACAGTTGCGGCAGGGATGATTGGCCCTCCACGATTCTCGTTTGGTTTGAACTTCGACTAACATATACATATCAAATCAGAGATGTTGAAAATCTCTCTTAAGAGGACGAAATCACGCTAAACACATAAATTGTTTAGGAGTAGGTATATGGATCAAATGGAACCTTTATTTTCCGCGGAATACATCGCCAAACAGAACGCTATTCTGGAAGACAAATCTCCTCAGGACTTGCTAGAGTGGGCCATGGACACCATCCATCCTCGTTTGGCATTATCATCAAGTTTCGGAGCTGAAGATGTTGTTTTAATCGACATGATGTGTAGAATTAATCGTTCTGCCAGAGTATTCACATTAGACACATTGCGTCTCCCAACAGAAACTTACACTGTAATGGACCAAATCCAGACAAAATATGGTATAGAATTGGAAACTTATTATCCGGAGATGAATCAGGTTGCTGAAATGGTAAGAGAACATGGATTCAATTTGTTCTATAGGTCCGAGCAATTCCGGAAACTTTGTTGCGGTGTTAGGAAAATGGAACCATTGGAAAGAGCATTGAGTGGCCTAGATGGTTGGATAAGTGGTCTCAGACGTGATCAGGCAGTCACCAGGGTGGATATAGGAAAGATAGAATTAGATGTCGCTCATGGAAATCGTATCAAGCTTAATCCACTGGCAAGTTGGACATCAGATATGGTTTGGAATTATATAAAAGAAAATAACGTTCCATACAACCAATTACATGACCAGAATTATCCTAGTATTGGCTGTGACCCATGCACCAGGTCGATAAATGAAAACGAAGACTCGAGGGCGGGACGTTGGTGGTGGGAACTAGATCCGACTGCCAAGGAATGTGGATTGCATATTGTTGAACCCCTCGATAATATCATAGCGGCCGCCGACACTCGCAATCATTGACTAGCGTAAATCCAGACTCATATATCTTTCGGTCAAAGTCATTTGGCTTATTATAAATACTAGCATATCGAGAGAAAGTACTGGATGACTAAGAGCACTTGTAGTGCCGTTCCTGTTCCTTACACCGCTCACAGTCTTTGGCAGCAGAGTCCATGAGTTGTTCACCACAAGATGTACAGAATAATGTTACACGGCCACCGACTATTTGCTCTATTACCCTAGGTCTATCAGATCCTTCTTCTGGGACATCTTCCATGCTCCACCTCCTGGTTAGTAAACGAAAAGTTGTGTTGTTAACACTTCACTCCAGTGGAGTCAGATCAAATTCTATATTGATGCTTCAGGAGGAACGTGCAGTAGAGAAAATGAGTGTGTCTGTAGAAGACTTACAGGAAACAAAGACAAGAGGTGGGTAGCCACGTAGATGGAATTCGTATTCCCGTAGCTTCCCCCCACACTCTTTTCTTCATTTTAACCCTGTCTATATTTCTCTGACTCATGAAGTTTGTTTTATAGAATAGTCTTATTCTTTCTTGGATAAGACTCCTACACCTATGCCAACGAAGGAAACGACCACAGCTATATACCCGATACCCATTAGTGGACTTTCGTAATCAATCAAGCATACAGCCAAAGTGAATATCCCAGCTATAATCATTAATCCTGCAACAAGTTGGTTAAAGTTCTTTTGTTGTAAGATTCCAACACCTATTAATGCAAAGCCTAGCATTGAAAAAGCGGTCGCTGTTGCTCCTATAGCTGAGCTTCCAGCAAACATATTGGACGCCACAACCATATTACCATCAGCAGCTGCTTCAGCTGTTGCTACAGTAAGTGCTGTTTCCCCTAGTTGCGCTGCTGAACCGATTAATACCAGGAACCATCCAAAACTTGCTATATAATGGCCAGATCCACCTTCCATAGATTTCTTTATATAACCTATGCCGCCTACAGCCATCAGAAATAAAAGTGTAACGGCCGGGAGCAAAAATTTGGCTAGATCGCTGTTCTCTCCCAACTTAGCAATAAATTTCTGCGGATCGTCTGGACCTACAGCATCCATCGCAGCAAATCCAAATATGAACCACATAATTAGGGCGATTACGGGGGCTACCGCCAAGGCTAAACCTGTAATCCTATTAGTATCCATATCAAACCTCCATGTATTCGCATTACCAGAATATAACTTAATACATCTAAATCTTAATCTACATAGGATTATATATTAAACGTAAAAAATGATAACAAATATCTAAATTTTACCCCAAGGGAACTGAAGTACCTTTAATAATCGCTCTTCATTATCGTGATTCTAATGAGGATTCCCCATCTGAAAAAAAAGCGTCATATACTCATAGAAAGCGACAGGAATCCATGGGCAAAGTTAAATAAACGCAGAAATGAGTCAAAATATTTTTAAAACCATAATGTCGATTATAAGCCAAGAAGTTAATTGATATAACTATAGACTCATAGGGATGTCAATAATCGGTGAAATAGACTTTAAAAATTTCTTTATAACAATTTGCTTAGGAAGACTCAATAAATTAGAATGACTCCACCAACTGCTTCACCTCTAGGAGTACTGCTATGAAACTGTCTTTACAGTACGAAATGCAAAGACCTTCTTTAGACGACCATCTCGTCCTATCTGAGAC
>CAYSLK010000168.1:0-4813 GCA_964431885.1 uncultured Dehalococcoidia bacterium
ACCTAGCCGGTAGCATATTTAATCTCTCTTTCGGAATAGTCGTCGGTGGTGGTCTATTTGTAGCTCCATTATTATTAAAGTTATTGGATAACGAGTGGAGACTAGTTATGCATTCCTCCGCTCTTCTGTTCCTGATACTAAGTATCTTATGGATAATATTCGGTAAGGAAAACAGAACTAAACCTACAGCTAATCAGTCCAGTGTCGTAGAAACTATAAAGTTCGGAGATGTTTTCCTTCGTATGGAAGTTTGGCTAGCTGGGATAGGCATGTTTGGAGCAATAATCGCATGGACTTCATTCAACAGTTTTCTACCCACTCTACTACTCAGATCATCCCAAATATCATTGGAAATCTCCGGGTTAATTATAGCTATTTATATCCTTGTAGGGGGAGTATCCGGTGTTTGGCTAAGTTACAGATCCAGAAGCATCAATTGGAAACTTATGCTAACCGTGTCCTCGCTGATGATGGCAGTCACATATTTCTACATGACGTATTCTCTACCAGTTCCTATCCTAATCCTGCTTGCTATAGTGAACGGAACCTGTTGGGGATTTTTTCCGCTTCTTTACATGATCCCCTTTCATATTAAAGATATGAAACCTCGATCGATCGCAATTTCTGTAGCAATATTCATGACCATGAACGCATTAGGGTCGTCTATAGGACCGACGCTAACCGGATTTCTTGAAGAAAGCACTGGTAGCCTGACATTCGCACTCCGGATAATTAGTATGTCTCCTTTTACGCTTATAGTAACGGGATTTCTATTAAAGCCTCCGATTGAATCTGATCATTAAATTACTTGGTTTAACCTATCGTTAATCCAGTGGTAGCCGTAAATAAGAACATGGATTATCAATTCCTTCTCAATCCTCTATGATTGGGTATCGCGAAACTGCTAACGAAGACTAAAGATATAATTGCAACTGACAATAAAGCAGCGCCCAAGAAGTATATTGTAGATAGCGAGGTAAACGTTAATATACCGAAAGCAACTATCGGGCCAATGGCGGAGCCAAGATCTTGCCAAGTAGCGTATCTACTCATAACATTTGCACGTCTGTTAACGGGCGCTAATCCGCCTACCATTGCATCCAAACTGGTAGTCGCAGCGATAGTTGCTAAAAATGTTAAGGGAAGCCAAGTAATAGAAATCCAAGTTGGTATAGGTAACGCTAGGAGCAGAAGAGAAATTACACAAATTGGTGTGGATATTACCAAAATCCTTTCCCTACCTATTTTATCGCCAATATATCCTAAAAAGGGAGCTGACAGACCTGAAATCCATCTTAAGCCTAGTATCATGCCATTTACTGTCGCAACTCCAATTAATATGCCCATGAAAAACCAACCATCTCCCAACCTCATGAACATGAATAGCCCAAGAGTGGATACCAATACTCCATTCATGACCAAGTGATAAGTAAAATAAGTAGTATTACAAACCAATATCTTAAACTGGTCCCGTTTGTTCAATTCAGGCGTATACGCAATAAGGATTTCGACAAATTTAACGTACCAAGACCGTTGCTCAAGTACATTGAACTCGTTTTCAGTCTCATTAGTTCCCACTGATTCGTGCTTCTGAGTTCCTTCTGTAACAACTAAATTTGAAGCATTTCGCCTTAGCAGAAACACCAAAGGAAAACCTAATGCTCCCAACATCCCTATAACAAAGAAACTGATCCCTCGACCGTATAAATCGAATAAGAGTCCACCAAATAGCACACCTATTACCCCTCCACTTCTACCTCCACCGTCAAATACTCCCATGCACCGGCCTCGTATATCATCATAACTATTCTCGAGGACTGTAATGAAACCAACAAGCCTGAAGATCGAATAGCACATTCCCCACAGCAACCTAGATGCAAGTAAAATGAAAAAGATATCTGTACTTCCGTATGTTATTGTGGTTCCGATTGATATGGCCACACATGCATATAAAGGAATATAGATGCCAAAACGTCGGATTATATAAGGTGCAATTGAATTAGAAATCAGCCTAACAATTCTATTGGCGCTAAGTAAAACACCCACTGAAGCAACAGATATTCCGAAAGCCCCTGTCTGTGCTGGGAGAACGTTGTAGAGCATCGAGTCACCCATGATTACCGCTGCAACTATTGCCGTGATTAGAACTATTCTTAACGGCACTATTCTAGAGAATATAGACGATCCCAATAATCTCACCTCGTAAAAGATATCTAAGAAATATAATTTATCTGACCGATCTCATAAGAAAATGTAGTTCCTAATTATGAAAGCCTTGACCTTGATCAAGATAACGAGTGTTATGAACTCTAGACATTTTGATTTCTTGGCTGTAAAGAAGATCCTGTATTTCACGTTTTGCTAAATACGATTCGGTTGACCACTGAATATCACATTCGTGACTCTCAAGGGCTTCGAATAGGACCCGCCCATCCATATTATAATCCTGGTTAATCCCTAATATTTCTAATACAGTTGGTGCCACGTCAATATTGCCCGAAGGGCTGCTCAGTTTCAGAGATTTCTTGAAACTAGGACCGTTCGCTATTAGTACGTTATTTGTTTCATGAAGACTCATTGAACCGTGTTGTCCCAGTCCGACAGACAATCCTGTTGAATAAACATGTCCTGGTATCCCCTCATCATTCACCAAACTATCCCATTTAAACGACATAATCAACTCAGGAGTTCTCGGACCCTCTAAGCCTATAAGTGAGGCAGGCAAGGTCCCATCTAGATGGCCTACAGCATCAGAAACTATTATAGATCCACACCAAGGTTGTTCCATTAACCAACCTGCCAACTTGTCTACAGCATTATCGTGTCCATCATTTATATAAAACAAGATTGATCCTCCATTAGGAGCCATAATCAAATCTTTGGAAAGTTGAGGCAGTGTTTTAGTTAACTCTCTTGAAATATCTTCAACAGAGATCACTTTACTTATTGTAGAGTAGCCGTGATCAGAAAGTACTATAACGTCCGTGTCTTCTTCTCTTTCATTTCTTTCGATCCATTGTAATAGCTTCCCCAACTGTTCATCGGCTTTGCTAAGAACGTTAATACTTTCTTTAGCACCAACTCCAATTAAATGCTGGGTGTGGTCCGGTTCCGAAAACCAGATAAGGGCAACCTCAGGATTTCTCTTCTTTAGCACATATTCAATCATTATATCCACGCCATGACATATCTTCTTTATATCTGTAAAATTAGCCTTAGGCCATGGACCATATTCCTTTTCAATGTACTCATAAAGGCTATAGGGTAGACAAAATTCTGGATGAATTGTAGCTCCACCACCAACCTCTACATTCGGGTTATGTAGATATGCATTACCCGATGTCCCAACGCCTAGAGCGATATATTCCATTCCATTCTTATGAAGAATATCTGCTAAAGTGGGAACCAAAAGAACATTCGTCTTTAGAGACACTTTCGAGAGTTCGTCATATAAAGCAGCTATCAAACGAAAAGGATCATAATCCCTCATTACTAAGGTGTTGGCAATCAACCCATGAGCTCCAGGATTGCGTCCAGTCACAAGGCTAGCTACGTTCGTTCGTGTGACTGTAGGGTAGACATTATGATTATGTTGAAATATCACACCTTTAGATGCCAATCTCGATAAGTTAGGCATGTCCTGTTCCGTAATCTGTGATGGTTGCAATCCATCAAATACGATAATTAATACAGATTTCATATTTACAAGCCTAACGACAGACACGGTATTAGTCGATCGACTACAGAATTTGAAGTGCTTAACTCGTATAGAAGTCTTGCTATTTCAAGGTTATCGCAACTCATGAAGTGTCTCTCTCGCCTTGTCCACAATCCATTGCGCATCTGCTCCGGTTGTTACAAATAGACAACCCTCATCTATCCAACGCTTGGCGAGTACTGATGACGGATTAGAAATACCCGCTATTTTACCGACTTTCTCACAGACATTTATGATATTAATAATGGTTTTAGTATGAATATCACTCCCAAAATCCACCCCCATGAAGCGTCCCAAGTCTCCAGGGCCTATCCAACATCCATCTATGCCTTCAACCGACATTATTGCTTCGGCATTTTCAGCTGCCTCACCGGTTTCCAACTGAACAGCTAAAAAAATCTCGTCATCGGCAAATGCATCATAGTTTTCTCCTAGGAATCCTGTTGCAAATGGACCGATAGAACGGCCCCCTTTGGGAGGATACCTCGTAGCAAATACGGCTTCTGCTGCTTCCTCGGCTGTGTTTACCATGGGAACAACAATGCCCATGCAACCCATATCTAATAGTCTTCCTATAGATCCATAATCGTTTCTACGAACACGTGCCATAGGTGTCGAAACCCCAAGAGATATAGATCTAAATGCGATCATCGACTGCTCCTCAGTCCAAAGTCCATGTTGATTATCAACCAAAACGAAGTCATACCCCAAAGAGGATATCAATTCAGCGGATAATGGAGAGCCTAAAGAAACTTCGGCTCCTATAGCAGGACTTCCTTGCATCATTTTGCGTTTGGTTACATTTACATACATATTGATATGCCTCCTTCATTCGTCTTTAATTGATGTGAAAGCCTTTTTATTGATAGCCTGATTGTAATCTCACATGGTGCGAGTTTTTAACATTCCCTTAAAAGAATATCAGAGATTCCACATGAAAAGTAATTTAAGTGAATAACAATTTGCTTAGGAAGACTCAATAAATTAGAATGACTCCACCAACTGCTTCACCTCTAGGAGTACTGCTATGAAACTGTCTTTACAGTACGAAATGCAAAGACCTTCTTTAGACGACCATCTCGTCCTATCTGAGAC
>CAYSLK010000169.1:0-3768 GCA_964431885.1 uncultured Dehalococcoidia bacterium
AATTAGATTAGAAGTCATACGGTTCACATGATATAACGGTTGAATAAACTGTAGCACCATAACATATCTGGTTGGAAAGAAAACAGGGTTCATTGTAGTATAAAACTCTTACGGATTCTAGGCAAACATCCAGTTATCTCGGAGAGGGGCCTGATATTCCAGAATACCTTAATTCCATATATACATCGCAATAGAACCTTATTAAGTATTGAAATGTAACCGTCATGATAATGACTAGCTCAAGTACCGTAGCTTTAGCGAATGTATCCGCGGGTATTGGCGATTAGGTATACAAATTATATTCTAATATTCCAGACGTATCTTTATTTCACTGTGAATCTACTGAGTGAAGAGAGGTTCATCCTTTGTAATTATCCTAGTTTCTTCAGTGACAGCATGCCTTAAATATTTAGGTATAGAGAACATTCCCTTGTGGGTAATTCCGTCGTAATACTTTAGCTCTCCATTGATTCTAGTTCGTATCTTTCTGTTAATCTCTTCTTGAACGCAGATATCAATATTGGTTGTCCTTGAAGAGCCAATGATAAAGCCCCATGTGGTACCGAAGGAAGGTATAAAAGCCTCACTCAGATATATTTTGGGGAAAACTGATGCCATAGTGGCTGCTACTGCTGAAAAGCATTGTTGGTAGAATGCGGGACCAGTTGGCCCTGCCTGAGCTACCATTATCCCTCCTGGCGAGAGACGGCTTGCCACTAGTCTATAGAATTCTCTAGTAAATAATGCATAAGCTGGTCCGTGTTCAAGTGGGTCCGGAACATCTATGATCACTACATCATAGGTATCCACATTGGTTTCTAAATAAACCATAGCGTCTGTAAAATGGATCTTTAATTTAGGATTGTTAAAAGCACCTTGATGATGATTTGGTAAGTAGCGGTGACATAGATCCACGACTTCCTCGTCAATGTCTACCATTGTAACTTTTGATATTGTGTTATGACTTAGTATCTGCTTGATAGTGGCACCTTCTCCTCCTCCAGCAACGAATACGTGTTTCGGATTTGGGTGGGCAATCATGCTTGGGTGTACTAATGCCTCATGATATACAAACTCGTCTAATTCTGTTGATTGAGTCTTGCCGTCCAGTACAAGACTTCTGCCAAAGCAGCCCGTGTCTTGTATTAAGACATCTTGATACTTTGTTTTCCCTGAAAAGATGATTTGGTTTACACGTTCAACTTGGACGAGTTCTGCAGTTATGTGTTCATAGTGCCATTTGCCTGGAGGAAGCGTATACATGTGGGAGTCGGACATTAGTTCGAACTCGACGTTATAATTGAAATTGCACCGCGTTTAATCTCTTGTATGTGAGGATCTCCGCATTGCAAACTCTTTATAAGGATTTTGGCGGATTGAAAAGGTTTGAAGTTTGACCCACAAGCGAAAATATCTGCAGCTGCATAAGAATGTTCAGGCCAGGTATGTATGCAAAAATGAGACTCAGCCATTGCTATGACACCTGTGACCCCAAGTGGCTCAAATTTATGGAATGTCTTTCCAACTATGGTCGCATTTGCCTCTATAGCTGAATTTATCATTGTGTTTTTAATGAACTGTAAATCATCTAGTAATTTAGGATTACATTCTTTTAAATCGATGAGAAGATGAGTACCTAGGGGATTCATTCAATGTCTCCGGTTTGAAATAAGGATAGGTCCTTCTATCCAATTATAGATTAGAGGTAGGGGCTTCCACAATAGCCATCTACGGGCTACCAACCGATTGCATATGATGCTCGCCTTGGATCTGCACCAGCACTTAATATGTGGTTTTCTTCGTTTCGGTGGGTTATGGTAGCGCCCATACCGCAAACAGCCGATTTATTGATGGTATGGCCAAGACTTTCCAGGCGTTTTATCGTTTGTTCCGGTATTCCATTTTCTATGGAAAGCCTACCTGGGTAACAAGAATGTGGATAGAATGAGTTAATGGCACTGTCTGTAGCGAACCTGGGTGATTCAATTGATACCTGTGGATCCATACCAAAAAGCAATGTATTCAGAATTAATTGAACATTGGCCTGAGCCTGATGGTCACCCCCTGGACAGCCAACTGTATAAACAGGCTTTCCATTCTTTGCTACTATGTAATTAACGAGAGTGGTCCTTGGTCGTTTACCTGTCTCTAGACCGTTTGGATGTCTTTCATCAAGATTAAACATTTCCATTCGAGTACTTAGTGCACAGCCGATTTCAGGGAAGAATACGGACTTAGAGAAAGCTCCGCCGCTGGGAGTCGCGCAGGCCATGTTTCCGTCGTCGTCTATAACTGCGATGTGCGTGGTACCAGTAGGTTCTTCTTCCGATTTGATTTTAGGGTCGTTTCGCATTAAAGTTCTGTTCTGTTCTAATTCAACATCCTCGTGAACTGAATATTTCCATGGATCTCCCGCATCTGGTAGCTTCTGAAAAGCTTGATTTGTACGTATTAGTTTAGCTCGCTCCCGCGCATATTCCTTTGAGAGAAGTCCGTCTATCGGGATGGTTGAGAAATCCGGGTCACCGTAGAATGCTTCTCTATCAGCCAACGATAATTTAAGTGCTTCCACCACAGTGTGAATATATTCAGGCGTGTTGTGTCCCATTAATCTCAGATCAAAATTCTCAAGTATATTGAGGGTTTGCATTAGAATTGGTCCTTGTGTCCATGTGGATTGACCATAAATGCTATATCCCATAAATTCGACACCAAGAGGGTCCTCAAATTTTGAGCAATATTTGGCTAAGTCATCGCTGCGTAATAGGCCTCCAACTTTTCTAGAACAATCAGATATCGACTTAGCGACTGATCCTTTGTAAAAGACGTCCATAGACGCACGTAACCTATCTGACCGGTTACCTGTACTGGAATTTTCTGCATTGACCATTTTACGCAAAGTTTTGGCAAGATTTGATTGGATAAGTATGGACCCGGGTTTAGGTAAGTTTCCCTTTGTAAAAAATATTTCATTGCCACCTGGGGGATATATAGAGAATTGTTCTTTAGTGGATGTAGGTTTTAATCTTTCAAGCATGTATTCATAATTTGGGATTCCCTTTTCTGCATACTGTAAAGAAGGAGATAGGACTTCACTTAGACTCTTTGTACCATACCGAATTAGAAGGGAAATTAGTGAGTGAACTACTCCCGGTATAGTGAACGCAAGATGCGCTTTATCCCCAGGTCCCGTAGGTATCTCATCTAATCCGAGGGATCTATAGTATTCCCGTGTTGCTTTACCTGGCGCACCGCCCTGGCCACTTAAAGAAAGTAATTCATCAGTTGCTTCGTTGTATAGCATAAAAACACATTCTGCTGCTAATGAGTACGACGCAATCGGTTCAACTATCGCTGCAGCGAATGTAGATGCTACCACTGCATCAAAGGCGTTTCCTCCATTTAACAAAATACGCATGCCTGCCATAGAAGTTAAATAATGGCCACTAGATATGATGCCTCGCGTGGCATAAATAACTGGGCGCGTGACTGGAGGCACTATTAAATCTCCCTGTTCATAGTTGGTTCCACTGATGTTGTAAGGCTCTTTAACGTCCGTCATGAATCGTAATTCCTTCGTCTTATGTCTAGGGTGAGTCGCGTATGCTATAGCATCCTAACAATGTTAGCTTTTCTTGTCCTAGGATATGGTTATCAAAGTCCACGATGTGGTTTATTCTCTATTGAATTCAGGTATCACATATTTCCCAAATAATTCAATGGATTTCATGACTTTTTCGTGTGGAATCGTCTCTGTTTGCATCATAA
>CAYSLK010000170.1:0-20326 GCA_964431885.1 uncultured Dehalococcoidia bacterium
CATCAAATGTTAGCCCAAGATTACAGTCTCATGATCCCTTCTACTCCCGGCTTTGGACAAACTAATCGGTTAGATTGGATTATGAATATGCGGGACATGGCAGGATGGTGCCTTCAAGCCTTAGATGAAATGAACGTTGACCATGTCAACATTATGGGATTTTCAATGGGAGGTTGGCTCGCTGCGGAAATGGCAACCATGGATCCTAAACGATTTAAGAAGATGATATTGGTAGGTGCTATGGGGATTAAACCGCCCGTAGGGGACATTTACGATATTTTCATTGTTTTACCAAAAGAGTATCTCGGCGAAAGTTTTTATAATAAAGATAATACACCCGAATTCAGTATAATATGTCCTGACGAACCATCTCCCGAGCAAGTTGACTTTTGGGAAACCAATAGAGAGGAGGCCTGCCGCTTAGGCTGGAGGCCTTACATGTACTACCCTGCCCTGCCAAATTTATTAAAAAGAATCAAGGACCTTCCTACTCTGCTATTGTGGGGAAAGCAAGATAAGATAGTACCTATCAGTGCAGGTGAAGTCTATAAAAAATCGATTAAAAAATCCAAGTTGATTACATTCGACGATTGCGGTCACCATCCGGAATTAGAGACGCCCAACGATTTTGTAAACGCTGTAAAGGAATTCTTAGCGTAAAATGTAGAACCGATTTAAAAGCGTAATTGCAGCTGTACACACGGCATCCTATCCAAGCACAGTCTTTCGACTCGACTATCAATAACGAAAAGGAAGATTATTACCAGGAGTAAAAAATGTTTATAGGGCACTTTACTGAACGACCATATCAAGATCCGAAATCTGGGTACTTCGGTGCTACGGGTCTTCCTATAAAGGATCTTACCCTTAGTAATGAGATATACGATCCTCAAGTGGGATCCGATCTCTATAACCGCTATCTAGATGAACGGATTTATGCAGAGGAAATGGGGTTTGATGGCCTGATGCTCAACGAACATCACAGCACTCCGTTCTGTATGGGCGGTGCTATGAATGTGGAGGCGTCTATACTCGCACGAATCACTAAGAAGGCCAAAATAGTACTCCTGGGCAACATTTTACCTTTGTGGGATGATCCGCTGTTACTGGTCGAACAATTGGCTACTATTGACCTTATATCTCGTGGCCGGCTCGCTTCAGGATTGGTCAGAGGCACGGGGAGAGAAAGAGTCTCTCATAACACCCCCCCACCCTACAACTGGGAAAGATTCCAAGAAGCACACGAATTTGTTGTTAAAGCTTGGACAACTTCTGGCCCATTTAGATGGGAGGGCAAACATTATCAATACCGCTATGTAAATCCCTGGATGAAACCCTATCAAAGTCCCCACCCTCAAATATGGCTTCCCGGTGTCGTAAGTAGGGACTCGCTGACATGGGCAGCAAAGCAACGTATCCCTTATGTAATGTTAGCTACAAAATTAGAACCTACCCGCCAGGCATTTGATCTCTACGATGAAATTGCAACGGCTGAAGGTTATGAAGCAGGTCCTCAGAATAAGGCATACCTTTGGAAAGTACATGTAGACGAAACTGAAGAACTGGCTGACCATGTCGCAAGAAAATACGTGCAGGGGCCTAGCAATCCTTTTCTAGCCGGTAATGAAGGAACCTCAAACCCTGGAGTGATGATGCTACCAGGACTCACTTCCAGAAAACGTGTACTCCCAACCAGAGACGCAGCTACGGTGGCACGGGGTGGGCAATCAACGCTACCTTACGAAGAACAGGTAGCTGACTACACAATCATATCCGGAACCCCTGACACGGTAATACCTAAGATTCGTCATGTAATGGAAACTCTCAGGCCTGGTAGTATATTCTTCTGGGATGGAGATGGAGCCATGACTCACGAGGATCAGATGAGGAGTCTCAGATTGATGGGTGAATATGTAATACCAGCCGTTAGAGATATCGGAAATGAATTAGGACTCCCTAGCTCATTTGAAGTTGATCCAGCAACAGGCAAACCTTATGAAAATGCCACCAGTTCCAATGGAGCCGTGTCGTAATATCTTTCCATACTAAAGGATTTCTTATCGTCGGTGGTGGAGCAGTTGGGCTAACAACAGCCCTCTCGCTGGCGTTAAAAGATATCCCAGTAACCGTTTTAGAAGCCGAAGAAGAAGTTGTTAAGGAATTCCGGGGGTCCACTTTCCACCCACCCACCCTGGAAATACTTGATGACCTTGGAATAGGTAAGTATCTCATTGAAAAAGGTATTAAGGCCTATACTGTTCAATATCGTGATCGTAAAGAAGGTTTGATTGCTGAATTCGACCTAGGCAGAATTAAGCAATATACTCGTTTCCCTTTTCGCCTCCAGATAGACCAATATGCTCTTGCACTTCTATTACTGGAAAAGTTAAAAAGTTTATCCAACGTCGATGTAGTTTTCAATACTAAAGTTTCCAATATAACTAACATGGAGACTTATGTGGAAGTCTCTACGAATTCCCCTGACGGTACCACGAGAGTATTTAGAGCACCGTATGTTATAGGGGCCGACGGCGGTAACAGTATAGTACGAAGATCCATGGGTATCGCATTTGAAGGTATTACATATCCTGAGCGTTACATAACCCTGTTCACACCCTTCGACTTTCAAGGTCATCTCCCTGGTTTCGCTTCAGTCAATTACATATCCGACCCCAAAGAATGGTGTATCATGCTACGGTCGCCTGACCTATGGAGGGTCTTATTCCCCACAAGGCCAAACGAAACGGACGAAGAAATACTATCAGAAGATACAATTCAAGCGCGACTTCAGAATCTCCTGTCTTCCGAAGAACCTTATCCTATTGTCCATAAACGTGTATACAAGATCCATCAGCGTGTGGCATCCACTTATAACAAAGGTCGAATTGTCTTGGCGGGAGATTCTGCTCATGTTAACAACCCAATGGGGGGCATGGGTTTAAACGGTGGCATTCACGATGCGAACGAACTTTCTTCCTATCTAGAGGATATATGGTTTAACAAAAAAGATGGGGATATCTTGGAGGAATATTCCTCCAAAAGGAGAAGAGTCGCAATTCAGTATGTGCAGAAACAGACACACCAAAATGCGACAACCATGTCTGAATCCAATGAATTCAAGAGGAGACATCAACAAGCTGAAATGCGTGCAATCGCATCACATCCAGACCGTTCCCTAGATTACATACTGCGTATGAGTATGATGGATCGATCGTATAAATAAGTACCTGCCCAATGGTTCTAATCGGTACCGAGGAACTTTTCTGGTGATTGGACAGGGGATTTAATTTCTATTATTGTCGCATCTTCTATGGCTTCCAAACTATGCATTACATCAGTCGGATGCCTACAGGAGTCTCCAGCTCCCAAGACGAACTCCTTATTTCCCACTATTCCTCGTAGCTTTCCACTGATAACGTAGCATTCCGACTCATGTTGATGTTTGTGAAGTGGTGATGCTGATCCCGTTGGGTAGTTAATTTGCAACATCAGCATCTCTTCACCTACCATCAACACCTTCATCCAAACCTCCCCTATAACTGGCAGGCCTTCGATAGTCCTTATTAGTCGATATTCAATATCATCGCGTCTATTTACAAGATCCATCCTAAACTCCGGCAAAATTCGTGCCAAGATTCCCTGAACATTTATATTATCTAAATCTAATTAACCACTGAAAATCTCAGAAAGTCCTATATTATACAATTCGTATATATTAGGAATATCAGATCATCAAATCTCCTCCGTTGATATCTAGGGATGCCCCGGTAATATACGATGCTCGATCTGATACCAAAAAGGCAACCAATTCCGCAACCTCGGACGGTTCGCCTAGCCGTGAAATTGGAAAACTATCTGCATACGCCTTTGTTCTGTCTTCATCTATCGTAGAACGCACCATTTCTGTATCAATAAGTCCGGGGCATACCGAATTAACAGTTATTCCATATCTGGCTTCTTCTTTCGCTAAATGGCGAGTGAATCCCAGTATACCTGCCTTAGCAGCAGTGTAATGCGCACCACCTACCGTACTAATATTCTTTCCGGCTGTCGATGAAAAATTTACAATCCGACCCCAATCACCTTTTCGCATGGTAGTAAGAACTGCCCTTGAACAAAGGTATGTTGACTTTAAATTACCTTTAATAACCGAATCCCATTCATCTTCCTCTATATCAATAACAGGCGTAGGTCGTAACACTCCAGCATTATTCACTAGAATATCGATGGTTCCATATGCGTTCACAGCACCATTTATCAAATCGGACACGTCCTCACTTGAAGTTACGTCTCCAGGAATCGAGATCACAGAGCATCCTCCAGCCTTGAGATCTTCCGCCGTTCTCTCTGAAGTCTCTTTGTTGAGATCATTAACAACCAGTACGGCCCCAGACGCAGCCAATCTTCTGGCTACAGCTCTCCCCATACCTTGTCCAGCGCCCGTTATTATAGCTACTTTTCCTTTCAATTCTTCTTTATCTATCACTTCACATCCTAATTTTCAACTGGTTGGTAAATATACCATGGAGCGAGATTATCGCTTAATTTACCCGTTGTCAATAGTAACAAATCATGGAAATCAACCTCTGCAAAAAGATGAAACATTGCTCCATTTTAATTCAGTCGAATGAGGATAGACGATATTAGAATGCTCTCCTTTTACTATCTTAAAAGTGGTATCCATTCGTTTATCTGCTGTATCATACAAATACCACTAAAGCCTACTCTTCGGATTTCTCATACGTACCGATGAGGTATGGAAGATGAAACATATTATGCCTAAATAATTTCCTAGATTTTGTATTGATTATTGTACGTAAAGAACAATTTAATAAAGCGAGGAATGCGAATTGACTACTCTAGTAACTGGAGGCACAGGTTTTGTTGGCAGCAACTTGGTCAAGGTTCTAGCTGAACAAGGTCATGAGATTATATGCTTCGACTACGTCGCTCCCGATAATCTAGTCAAGCGATTTCTAAAACCCTGGGAACAGCAAATTACATTCATACAAGGAGACATCCTTAATCGGGAATCAATTGAACAATTAGTTGGGTATAAAATCACCAGAATAGTTCACGCTGCAGTATTCACCGGTATACTGCCAGAAGTTGAACAATCTCAAAGCAGTTTAATTGTCGAAACCAACATCATTGGCACTAGAAATATATTGGATTTGGCAACGTTAATCGTCCCGGAAAGGTTTCTGTATGTTAGCTCTGGAGCCGTTTATGGTGAAGGACGCGATTCCAGTGAGGTGTTGAAGGAGGATTCTGTCTTATCGCCGAGAAGTTTGTATGAATCGACCAAGTACGCTAGCGAACTTATGACCCGACGTTACGGAGAATTGCATGGATTCGAAACTGTAAGCGTGCGTCTAAGTTCTCCATACGGACCCATGGAGCGAGTTTCAGGTCATAGAGCTAACCAATCAATCTTAAAGGACCTAACTGCTAAGATCATAAGGAGCGAACCGTTAGAAGTCGGAGATCGAAATTATGGCAGAGACTATACATACATTACTGACATTGCTCTAGGTATATTAGCGATCCTGGAAGCCCCGTCGATTAACTTTGATGTCTATAATAACTCCTCTGGCATATGGATAACACTCGGAGACATAATAGACTCACTACAAACCTTAGTTCCCAGCGTTGAGTTAATAACCACAGCATCAAAAGAAACCAGTACCTCAATAGTTACAGGTACGAGAGGCCCGCTAGATGTGACCAAGTTACGAAATGATATAGGCTACACCCCCAAGTATGACCTACTTTCTGGACTTCGTGAATACCTAGAATGGCGACATAACTTCTCCTATTACGATTAGCAATCACTAATTAGTTGCAAAACATGTCAAAATATTGTTTTTATATATCAAATGAAATAGTGAATGTAAGATGCGGCGCCATTCTAAAGACAATTAGCGATCCAGTCTCGCTTCGATGGTCAAACTTAATAACGGTGTAGTGTGAAGATTTTGTCTAAAATGATCAAATAGAATTTTTATGAAGGATTCTCCAAATGGAAAAGACTCCCGACGCAATAATTATAGGAGCAGGTGTAATAGGATGTTCCATCGCCTTTTACCTAGCAAAAAGAGGCATCAAAGTTATTATACTGGAGCGGAATTCCACTGGCAGTGGTGCTTCTGGACACGCTACCGGATCTCTTGGTGTGTTGGGTGCAGAATTCACCCCTGGACCCTCATTCCAGATGGCTATCATGGGTTATAAGGAATTTATAAACTTAGTGCCAGAACTTGAACAGATGACAGAAATGGACCTTCTATACCAACGCCTTCCTTCTCTCAGAATTGCTCTCGATGAATCCGAAGAGCGACTAATTAAAAATTTCATGACGTGGCAACGTGACCATGTAGATGTTAATTGGATTAACAGTGACGAAGTAGCCCAGCTGGAACCTCGTCTGACTTCTAATGTGAGAGGAGCAGCATTGGAACCAGAATCCGCTCAAATTGACAGTTATAGACTAAATTTAGCTTTGGAAAGAGCTGCAGTGAGACTTGGAGGACAAGTACTAACTAGAAATGTAACAGGATTGATTACGGAAGGAAATGTCATAAAGGGAGTCCGTACTACGAAAGACGAATTATATAGTCCCAACATAATTGTGGCAGCAGGATCTCAAAGTGCCCAGTTTGCGAAAACATTAAACTTTCCTATTCCTGTAAAACCATTAAAGGGAGAACGTCTGATTCTTAAATACGGTGGAAGGCCTCTTCCAGTATTAATAAGTTCGCCTAAACGTGGTCACATGATTAGTAGAAAGGATGGATTCCTCAGCGTCGGTAGCACTGGCGGGCGTGATTACGACAGTACCGAACGATTTCTAATAAATGAATCTGAATATGCTCCTACGGAAGCTGCTAAGATTGAACTGCTTCAAAGGGCTATAGATGTATTTCCCGATCTGGAAAATGCTGAATTGGTTCAACAATTGGCAGGCTCTAGACCTCTTAGCGTTGATCGCATGCCCATCATCGGCCCAATCCCTGGATGGGACGGTATCATGTTAGCTACAGGCCACACTACGAAAGGTATACATCTGGGCCCTATAACAGGACGCATCATCTCAGAATACATCCTTGACGGAAAACCGAATATTCCCGTAGACACTAGTGTCTTTCTACCAGCTCGTTTCAAAGGCGACTATGATACAGATTTTAACCTAAGTAGTAAGGAAGTAGAGGAATGATATGACTAACGGAGTACGACTCAACAAAACTAAACTGAAAATACAATCAGGGGAAATTGCAATCGGTGCAATGCATGCTTACAATTCTCCGGAATCGGTTGAGGTTTTAGCTGCACTCGGTTTCGATTTCGTCACATTCGATTTAGAGCACGAAGCATACGATGAACTCGCTCTCGTAGAAAGTGTCAGAGCCGCCGAGGCTTTCGATCTGACCCCAATAGTCAGATTACCTAACGATCCTGATCTCATTTTACGGCTGCTAGACGCGGGCGCCCAAGGGATTCACGTTCCTAGAATTAACACTAAAAGTGACGCTCTATCGGTGGTTGAAGCCTGTAGGTTTCATCCGCAAGGGAAACGAACCTTCTATGCATTGGGACGCTCTGGAAACTATGGTATAGGACTATCTGAAGAGGAGTATGCTCAAAGCTCTAACCGTGAGACACTCATTATACTTCAGATAGAAGAAGAAGAAGGCATTAGCAATCTCCACGAAAT
This sequence comes from uncultured Dehalococcoidia bacterium, assembly GCA_964431885.1. GTDB lineage: Bacteria > Chloroflexota > Dehalococcoidia > Lucifugimonadales > CAUZEB01 > CAUZEB01. Next base: position 7,715 of record CAYSLK010000170.1, read on the forward strand.
TATGTCTGTACCATATATCGATAGCATACAATTCGGGCCTAAAGATCTTTGGCAATCAATGGGAATGCCAGACAGGTCACTCGTCTGGGAAGTCATATATAAATCACTGGCTGAAGTCTCAAAGGCTGGATTATACGGAAGCATGGTATCTTGGCTTAATTCCGAACTGGGCTCCCAATTAATGGAATATGATAAAAGGGGGGTACGTATGATTACGGTATCCTCACGAGAATTATTTATACACGGAGGCGAACATTACTTGAGCCTAACCAGAAACGCTTTAAACAGGTAGGTCATTAACGCGTCCCTAACACCTAAATTTATTTAGTCTTCTATATTTTCAGGCATGTCTTCAAAACCATAGTATTGATGCTCGATTCGTTCTTCTAGTACCTGAACAATTCTAAAACCAGATGGGTCGTCACCTAGAGGGTATCCAACAGGACCTGATGTTATCATCTCTATGTTTTCACCAAACGATCCGTAAACATTTCTGTGCCAGTGGCCCGCAAAAACGGCCGACACACCATATGATGAGAGTAAGTCCATTATAATATCCCGTCGTTCCTTAGGTATCATCACGAAAGGAGTGTCCTCCACGGCTTCGGGATCCGTAAGGAACAATGGGTGATGCATAAATAACATGATATGCATGCTATTATCGTCAGCAGCCTTTTGCAATGCTCGCTTCAAAAAGGTTATGAGGCTATCCCATTCATCCGGAACACTAGATGGATCAAAGCAAACAGAGCTGTTGACAATAATGAAACTACACCCTTTATGGCTGAAAGAGTAGTTATCTTGGCCAAATCTATTTCTGTAACGTTCTAGAGAATTTTTAGTCGGTATACTTCCCACATCATGATTCCCCGAAACCCAATGAATCGGTATTCCAGGATGTAATTTAGCAGTTATTCTTTTTATTTCTCTTATTTGAAGCTCGTCGCTTGAATCATGAACCAGGTCACCACAGACTAAAACTAGGTCAGGACGCAGTCTGTTAACAACTTCTATTGCTTCTTCGTAAAGTCGTGTTTCATCGGCAAATCCTGTTATTTTACGAGCCTTCTTTATAGTCATATCTTTCTCTTTGTATCTCTCAATTTCAGAATCGCTAAGTCCACTATATTGAGCGAACTGACCAAATTGAGGATCAGCCATTTGTACGAAGAAAAAACTCATGTTACCTCCCGTATTTATTTCTAGTACATGATAAATGATACTTGTAACAAAGTTTTAACACAACAGACACTGCAAAAGACAGGGAGGTAATATATAGTAATCATCGGTAAGACGTATGAACTGAAAGACCTATTTACCTTAGGTATGGGAGATGAAAATGATGAGTAAAGACACGAAGATACGTGAAGGCTATGTTAAGGTAACTGGTGGCAAAATCTGGTATAAAGTGGTAGGGACCGGCGATAATATTCCGCTCCTTACCCTGCACGGAGGGCCAGGTTCAACCCACCATGGCCTAACATCTTTGGAAGCCCTAGCTGACTCGAGGCCAGTGATCTTTTATGATCAACTCGGATGTGGGAATTCAGATAAGCCTGATGACATTAGTCTTTGGAAGACTGAACGATTCGTAGAGGAATTGGCACAACTTCGAACCGCTCTCGGACTCGAAAGCGTACATATCCTCGGTCATTCATGGGGTACGATGTTGGCAACAGACTATCTACTAACACAACCTCATGGGGTAGCAAGCGTAGTAATGTCAAGCCCATGTATCAGCATACCTATGTGGCTAGAAGACTGTAACCTTTATATTAAGCAACTCCCTCACGCCATTCAATCAATCATTATGGAACACCAGAAAGAAGGGACCACGAACTCAAGTGAATATCATAGAGCAGCAGCTGAATTTGATAAAAAACACGTCAATCGTCTCAACCCTCCCCCTCAGGCCATTATTAAAGGCAAGGAAGGACGAAGTAAGACAATTTATGAAACGATGTGGGGACCAACAGAATTTTTCATGACGGGAAACTTAAAAGAATACGATCAATCTCAACGATTGAAGGAAATAAGAATTCCTATTCTATTCTCTTGTGGCAGATTCGATGAAGCGACCCCTAAAACAACTGCGTATTACCACAGCCTAGTCTCAGATTCAGAACTGGTTATTTATGAGAACAGTGCTCATATGCCCCATTGGGAAGATACTGATTTATACGTCGACTCAGTACGTAACTTTCTAAGCAAGAGCGAAGACTGATGTTTGCCTAAGATTTTACAATTGATCTCGGACGCTCACCGAATCAATTACATTTGTGTCGTTTAGTCCTTCAATGCTTTGACAACAGCTGCTGGATTCATTGGCAAGTGATTCATTCTAACACCCGTGGCATCGAAAACAGCATTAGCCATTGCTCCTGGAGGAGCCGATAAATTCGCTTCCCCTACCCCACGCACACCAAATGGATGATTAGGATTAGGAACTTCAACAATTACCGGTTCTATCATTGGAAGGTCCAAGGTAGTGGGCATACGATAGTCCAACAAACTAGTATTCATCATACGTCCATCATCGCTCATGAAATATTCCTCATTCAAAGCCCACCCAATGCCTTGGCTGGTTCCACCTTGAATTTGTCCTTCAACATACGCCGGATGTATTGCAATACCGGCATCCTGAAAGGCGGTATATCTAAGAATATCAATCTTACCCGTTTCGGAGTCAATTTCTACATCTACAATGTTTGCTGAATAGGAGCCACCAGATCCTCCTGGATTCAAATTGGCTCTACCAGCAACGGGGCCGCCGGTATCAGCAAGCATAGCCGCTATCTCTTTGAAGGACAATTTAAGTTCCGTGTCTGACTTATGGGAAAGAGAACCGTCCTTATACTCTACTTGATTAATCGTAGTATCCCATAACGAAGCTGCCCTCTCTATTAGTTGACGCTTAATATCGTTAGCTGCCTCATATGCGGCTAATCCCGATTTAAAAGCGACACCGCTACCCCCGGTATTGGAAGTATATCCAATGGTGTCTGTGTCACCGATAGTCGGATTCACATCTTCCACAGGTATTCCCAAAACTTCTGCCAACTGCTGAGCAACTGCTGTCCTGGTTCCACCTATGTCAACCGATCCTTCAAGCAAATTAACATGTCCATCGGCAAGGACATTAGCTACCGCACACGCCATACCTGCATTGTTGCGACAAAACCCCATACCAACTCCCCGTCCTCGCAACTTACCACCTGAAGAGCTCTTCAAAGGTGTTTGGTAATGGTTATGAGCCCTAATAGCTTCCATTGTTTCTCTCGCTCCTATGACGCCATTAATAACACCATCTGCTCTTCTGGTGCCTTGTTCCGCAACATTTAGCAAACGGAACTCTACTGGATCCATGCCAAGCATTCGTGATATATCATCCATAGTACTTTCTACCGCATAAGCCGCTATTGGTGCTCCCGGCGCTCTGTAAGCAGCCGTCTTTGGCTTGTTTGTAACTACGTCGTAACCATCAATTCGGACATTATCTATAGTGTATGGAGCAAATATAGCTGCGGAAGCCCCAGGCAAGGGAGCTCCGGGGAAAGCTCCGGCTTCAAAAAACAGCTGAGCATGTGCTGCAGTAATGCGCCCTTCATTAGTGACGCCAATTTTCACTTTTACATGACTTCCTGAAGTAGGACCAGTCGCTTCCAAAACTTCTGTCCGGTCCATTACCATTTTTACCGGGTGACCACTTTTCTTCGACAATACGGCTGCCACTGGTTCCAAATAGGCGGTTAACTTACCCCCGAACCCGCCCCCTATTTCCATAGGGATCACTTTTACATCAGAAATTGGGATACCCAATATTCTCGCCGTATTATCTCTAATACCGAAGTGTCCCTGGCTGCTGCACCAGACCGTTAGACGGTCGCTGGGAACCCACCATGCAGTAGCCGTATGAGGTTCTATATAACCTTGATGCACTGACTTTGTCCAGTAATCTCTTTCTACAACACGGTCGGCCTGATTGAATCCCTTTTCTATATCCCCAAAATCATACGGTACGTGATCCGCAATATTTGTGCCTTTTACTTTGTCATCCGGACCTATACCAGTACTTTCCCAATGCTCATGTACAAAAACTTCTTCAGTATTGACAGCGTCATCAGGATTGCTAACCGAAGGTAGAGGCTCATATACAATTTTAATTAACGCGAGAGCTTCCTCTGCAACATGAGCACTCGCTGCAGCAATAGCTGCGACTGCGTGACCTTTATAATAAACTTTAGATGATGCCAGGACGTTTTCTGTGATGGTCGTACCAAGTGGCACCTGCTTTGTTATAGGCGAGACTGAAATAAGATCTTTAGCCGTCGCAACGGCCCGTACATCCGGATGGGCTTCAGCCGCACTTATGTCAATTGACTTGATTCGAGCATGAGGATGTGGACTTCTCAATATTTTCCCATGTAGTAATCCAGGAAGCTGGATATCGGCTCCGTACATTGCTTTTCCGGTAACTTTATCGACACCATCGTGTCTTATAGGACTAGTGCCCACAACTTTGTAATCTGATTTTGGAAGCAAAATATCTGAACTGGTCATAAACACACCTTACTTAAGTATTTTTATGGGAATCAACCTAACACGTGTATCTTACCATAAGATAATCAATCGTTGTTGCCAATAAAACGAAGGGATTCTATAATCCTTATATTCAATCTCTTTTAAAAAGATATTCCCCATTGACTAAACACAAACTTCATTTTGGAGCTACAGCTCCGTACTCCGCAGGCGAAATGGCATTCCAAGCGCGCTGGTTGGAAGACTTGGGTTTCGATTGTATTGCGGTCGGTGAACACTTTATGAGGGGTAATCCACCTATCCCCTCACATGTAGCTCTCCCCTTACTTGGAGTAGCGGCAGGTGCTACTGAAAAGATCAAATTGTTGTCATCCATACTTTTGACCCCATTTTATCACCCAACCGTTTTAGCAAAAATGACTACTACACTGGACATTGCGTCTAGTGGCAGATTGATGTTAGGTGTTGGAGTAGGCGGTGAATTTCCGATGGAATTCACCGCAGCAGAAATACCACTTAAGGAACGTGGTGATATAACCAATGAATGCTTATATCTATTACGACGCCTTTGGACTGAAGGACACATTACCTACCATGGAAAACATTTCACCCTAGACGATGTCAGTTTATTACCTTCTCCCTTCCAAAAACCGCACCCCCCAATATGGGTAGCCGGGAGAAAGGAGGCAGCTATGAAGCGTGCAGCCATATTTGGCAATGCTTGGCTACCATATTTTTTTGATCCCGACCAATATCGTACCAGCGTTAAGAAAATTCTTGAATATTCTCATAGTACGGGCCGTCCCTTAGGGGAGAATTTTCAGTGGTGCTTATTTCCGTATATTTCCATATACCCAACCGTAGAGAAAGCCTCTAGAGTTGCAGCCGAGACTTTGAGCAAGAATTACCTGTACAAAGGGGATTTCATAAATGTGGTGAGAAGATATTGCATAGTAGGACCTGCGGAGCATTGTGTAAAAAGACTGAAACAATATTTGGACGCTGGTGTTCGATATATAGTATTCTCAATAGCCTGCCCACCAGATGATATTGCCAGGCATATCGAGACTATTGCAACCGAAATCATACCGGGCCTACGAGAGATAAACTAATAATTTAAAAAGCATACTTCAGTTAATTATAGTCAAGCTTTAATATTGACCCCTTAAACCAAGCAACTATAGAATGCTTACCTATGGATAAAATGTTCTGAATATTGTTAGATATCCATCTGAACAATAACCATCCATGCAATTGTCAACTATGAAAAGGAATATTAACATGACTCTGAAAATCGATCCTGATCTTTTAGAACTAAGGAAGAGAATCCGACATTCAGCTGCTCACGTTATGGCTGACATCGTTACAAGGATGTTCCCTGAAACCAAATTGGGGATAGGCCCACCCACCGACGATGGATTCTATTACGACTTTTTAACAGACAAAACCTTCACTCCAGAAGATATTAAACGTATTGAAAAGCGTATGAAGAAAATAATAGCCCAGGATCTCCCATTTATATACAGAGAGTACCCACGTGACCAATCATTAAAAATGAACGCCGAAGAACCTTTGAAACTTGAGATCATTGAAGAAATTCCAGATGATGAACCAATATCAACCTACACTCACGGCAGGTTTGAAGATCTTTGTGCGGGTCCTCACGTTGAATCAACAGGAAAGATTGTCGCATATAAATTGCTGAATGCAGCTGGTGCGTACTGGCGTGGGGACGAAAATCAACCCATGTTACAACGAATATATGGTACCGCATTTGAATCCCAAGACGCTCTCGACAATTACCTTACAAGGATTGAAGAAGCGAAACTCCGCGATCATAGAGTTTTAGGACGCAGTCTAGATTTATTTTCAATGCACGATGAAACTGGACCAGGTTTAGTTATATGGCATCCTAAAGGGGCAAGAATTCGAGAAATCGTGGAGGATTTCTGGAAATCCAATCACTACAAAAGTGGCTATGATATGACTTACACTCCTCACATTGGACGCTCCACTTTATGGGAAACAAGCGGTCACCTGGACTTCTACCAGGAAAATATGTACTCCCCCATGGACATGGATGGCCAGACATATTATTTAAAACCTATGAATTGTCCGTTCCACATTATGTACTATGGTACCGATTTGCGAAGCTACCGTGACCTACCTATTAGAATAGGTGAATTAGGATCTGTATATAGATATGAGAGAGGCGGAGTCCTGCATGGTCTTTTAAGAGTGAGAGGGCTGACTCAGGACGATGCTCATATTTTTTGCCGTCCTGACCAAGTAGAAGAGGAGATTAACGGAGTATTGGATCTGACATTCTTTTTATTGCGAAGCTTCGGATTCTCAGACTTTGAAGTAATGCTGTCCACAATGCCCCAAAAAGCTGTAGGAAAACCCGAGCGTTGGGAGTTAGCTACAGCCTCTCTAACTCGAACTCTTGAAGCACGGGGACAAGAGTTCGAAGTTGACGAGGGCGGAGGTGCTTTCTATGGTCCTAAGATCGATATTCATATACGTGACGCCATAGGTAGATTGTGGCAATGTACTACTGTTCAATTCGACTTCAATCTGCCTGAACGTTTTGGCCTAACGTATATTGGAGAAGACGGCAAAGAACATCAACCATACATGATACATCGGGCTCTACTCGGTTCATTAGAGCGATTCATGGGAATACTGATCGAGCATTTCGGTGGAGCTTTCCCTGTTTGGCTATCTCCAGTTCAAGTCGAAATCATACCTATCGCTGATCGTCACAATGCGTATGCCGCAACGGTCGCAAAACAACTTACAAGTGCGGGCTTACGAGTTAATACAAACACCGGAAACGACCGAATGAACGCTAAAGTCCGAAAAGCGCAGATGCAAAAGATACCATACATGCTTATTATCGGCGATCGTGAAGTGGAGGAAGATACGGTATCCGTGAGACTAAGATCTGGAGAAACCATCAACTCCAGTCCTATCGACGGCCTAAGAAGTAGAATTCTTGAAGAAATCGAAAATAAATTATGAGAAGTAAATCGAAGACCGATCAGTCATAAAAATATCGATTTTAAGCATCCGGTTAAAGTGGTTCCTATTGATTAGCTTTCTTCCATATGCTATATTCGATAGCGACGGTTCATTAGAGATGCGTCAATAATTTAGAGGAGTTTTAGTATAGCTAGAGACTATAGAATCAATCAGCGTATAAGGGTCCCAGAAGTTAGATTGGTAGATGATAAAGGTGAACAAGTCGGTGTGATACCGACGCAGGAAGCCATAAGGTTAGCGGATGAACGTGGTCTGGATTTAGTAGAAGTAGCTCCCGGAGCAAAACCTCCTGTGACTAGAATCATGGATTACGGCAAGTTTCGATATCAAACTACACGCAAAGAACGAGAGGCTCGCAAAGCTAGTAAAGGCAAGGTAACTAATGAGTTGCGTGAAGTTAGAATGAAAACCCGCATTGGTATACATGATCGTTCAGCTAAAACTAGATTGATTAAACGTCTATTGACCCAAGGATCTAAGGTTAAGGTCTCTATTATGTTTCGTGGTAGGGAGATGGATCATCCCGAAATTGGTATGGGCCTTTTGAAGGCAGTAGCAGAAGATCTGATTGATGATGCAATGCTGGAACGGCCACCGACTTTTGAGGGACGGTTTTTGGCAATGATACTAACACCGAATCTCTCTCGTGAAACAAAAAAGGAAAATAACACCAAGGAGATAAACAGTGCCAAAACTTAAGACACATAAGGGGGCAGCGGCACGTTTCCGAATCACGAGTACTGGAAAACTGATGCGCATGAAAGGGCATAGAAGTCATCTTCGGCGCAAAAAGCCAGCGAGTGTACGAAGACTTTTTTCAGGTAAATTACCCGTTAGTCCAGGTGACGCTCCTAGGATAAGGAAACTACTACCTAACGGGTTACCCTAACACATTAAGATAGCTCAGCGACCACGTTCATCGGTTTTCTATAAACTTTTGATATGACATCGCTATTCCTGGGAGAATAAATTGACTAGAATAAAACGTGGAGTGACCAAACGCCGTAGACACAAGAAAGTCTTAAAGATGACTAAAGGTCATCAGGGTGTACGTCATACCCTATATAGACGTGCACACGAATCAATGATTCATGCTTTGCAATACGCTTATGCGCATCGTAAGGAGAAAAAAGGAGACATGAGACGTCTCTGGAATATACGTATCAATGCTGGGGCACGAGCCAACGGCCTGTCCTACAATAAATTGATACATGGCCTAAAAACTGAGGGTGTCCCTATAAACCGCAAAATGCTTGCAGATCTTGCTATACAGGATCCTGAAGCTTTTTCTCAGATTGTACAGCAGGTAAAGGACAGCCTGGAAAAGTCGGCTGCATAAGATTCTATTTGCAATCCTAGCTCTTACAATCCTAGCTCGTTCAAAGCCTGCCATTTAATGACTTAGTAGCAAGCGTATATCATGAACTACTGCATCAGTGTCAAACGCCGGCGTCACTACTGTGCGCATCGAACCTTCAGCGTCAATAAGAAATAACGGTGTAGTGTGAATTATCTTCCGTCCCAAAATATCATCTTTAAACTTAGAAAGTCCTTTTGAATTGGGAGTTCTTACGGAAGTATCAACCTCAATAGGACGAACGAAATATTGCTGCCAAATTTCTTCGAGCCTTTCTGCTCCACCAACTAAGAAAGACCAGTTATGTAACATACCCAATTCAGAAGAGTAATTATAAACTCTTTCGACTGTATCGTTTTGAGGGTCTACGGTGACCGCAACAAATTTAACAACACTATCTTTATCGAGTATTTCCTGAATTTCTTTTATCTGATTTACTATCAGAGGACACACATTACTACAATTCGTATATAGAAAAGTGAGTACAACAATAGTCCCTCTAAAATCTGAAAGTCTAACAGATTGGCCAAATTGATCCGTTAGTTCAAAATCTGGCGCGACCTTCGGTGGTTTAAATTCAGTCCCTTTAAAGGATTCATTAACAGAGCATGACAATAGCACTGAACCCAATAAAACTATTTTGAAAACGAGCAAGACTAAACACTGGAGACGCCTGTCCTCTACCTTATCTAAACCTCCCATTTACTCTCCCATCTTAGAGATAAGATGTTAGGCTGCTAATCAACTTTGCTATCTAGTATGGCTGCTGCCGTAGGGACACCTACAGTCAAAATCATACCTAAGATAATCGGACCCCACACATGCAATGAAGAAGCTTCCAGCACCATAAATATCACACCCACTCCCCCTGCCAATATTGCAATCGTAACTACACCCAATAATGGGAACATAACTGAATCGAACAAACGTTGCTTCATTTTAATTGTGGCTCCTTAACCCTAGTAATTTCCAGATATCTACTCATCTTCCTTATGCATTCTTGAATTACGCTCTTCCTCATTAAACCATCTAAAGAATATGATAACAAATAATGTCAAGAAGAGAGTAGCACTTCCTATTTTCATAATGATTCCACCGATCTGTTGGTCAATTAGTGGGGATATATTCCAAATAGTCCTAGATTTAGTATACCATTCATACAGAGGTTCGCTCGAGAAAGTAATCGCAGCGAAAACAATTATTTGTGCAACTGATAATAGAAATAAGTATGCCATTTGAAGGGGATAGTTTAATCGAGGAAGTTCCGGCATATTACTCATAAGAGGCCACCACATAATCACTGCTGTCACAATAAAAATTAGGTGTTCTGCAATATGAATACTATGATTAGTTACAGATAAGTTATACAAGGATGGAATATGCCATATGGAAAACATTAGGTTGAAAATCGAGAATGCTAGAATAGGATGAGTGATCAATTTCGCAAATCTGAAGAGTAAATTTATGCGGAATAATGGTCTAATTAACCACCCAGGCAACCCTACAATCAAAAGTGGTGGCGCAATCAAAGTCAATAATACGTGCTGCAACATGTGTGCACTAAACAAGTATTCGTCACTCAGGACATGTAACGGCGAGACCAAGGAAAGAAATATGATTACAATACCAAAAGTAAAAGCAGCGATTTGCCTGGATTCAACTACATCGGCTAATTTGTATCGACGTCTTATGGGACCTATTCCCAAGAGGTAAGTTCCTTGCAGCAACAAAAGGCCTAACAGGACATCAGGATGAGCATGCCAGTGTGTCCAAAGTCCTCCTGTCTCTATCAAGAGATTAAGCCTCTATCCTGCACTTTTGCAAAATCGTAATCCAACACTGTTAAACGGACACCTCTCGATCGAAATCAAAAGGCTTTAAACAAAGCCATAAGAGCAATTATAACCCCTGATGCAATAATAAACCCTGCAAAAAACATATATGTGAACAAAGGAGAGTCGAACTTAAGATGCATATAGAACATTACGACGATAGCAAATTTAGCACCGGACAATATAACTAGAATGGGAATAATGCCGTAGCTTAACCATTCGAGATAAAAAACGCCGACTTCAACAGCAGTTATGAAAGTTAACGTTAATGCCACTTTTACATATGTTGAAGGTGTAGGATGGCCACCATGATTATCTGTTGATTTCACTTCTTGGTTCATATGTTACTCCATTTACTCCACTAAAAACCTTCAAATACCCCGAAAAGGTATACGACAGTGAAAATAATAATCCAGACGATATCCACAAAATGCCAGTACAGCGCGGCTAGGTCGACATCTAAATGCTTTGCTGGTGTTATACCTCCTTTACGGTAGGATAAAAACAGCAATGATAACAACCATAGGACACCTAAACTAACGTGTGCCCCATGAAATCCAGTTAGGGTGAAAAATGTGGTGCCAAAAAGATTAGTACGAGGAGTCAATCCTATAATCTCCTCTACTTCTTCTACACCTGTTTCACATTTCTCGGCAACAATCTTTTCTAAATCAGTTAACTCCTCCATCACTACATGAGCACAATCTATATGAACTTCATGATTAGCGAACGTGCGGAATTCAAATACCTGGAAGGCCAAAAACGTAATGCCCATTAGAATAGTAGACGCTAGCCAGATCCTGAAGGCTGTCATCCGGCCTCGCCTTAATGCTGCGTACGACAGGACCATACTCATACTACTCATTAGAAGTACAAAAGTACTAACTGATGTGGTGAGAATATCAAAGACGTCTATCGGAAGAGGCCCGGATAGACTACTACCTTTGTAAACCAAATAAGTTGCTATCAGGCTCCCAAAGAACATACAATCCGAACCTAAGAATGCCCACATCAGCATCTTACGATTATTTAGTCCGGTTGTTGTCGATTCGTGTTCAGTTTCGTGAGACGATGCTTGCGTCAACTATCAACTTCTCCTAGTGTAGCGATTCTTCATCCGGTTCATTGACCGGTTCAAACGACCATGCATAGACACCTATGGTACCAATAACAGCTCCTATAATTCCAACAGGTATACTATAAATGGCTCCATATCCTAATACGAGCAAACCTATTGATACAACCATAGGCCAATAAGACGGCTGAGGTAAGTGTATAGAATGTTCCTCATCGACAGGTACTTCACCAGCTGGGACAATCTCTTCAGAGTGTTGCCGCTTTCTAGCCCACCAATCATCCCGTTCTTTAACTGTTGGAATTTCTACGAAATTAAATTCTGGAGGTGGTGAAGAAATAGACCATTCCAGTGTTCTGGCATCCCACGGATCTCCGCTCGCCTGTTCACCACTACGCCAACTCTTAACAAAATTAAAGATGAATATCACAAAGGAAATGGCTAGCAAGAAGGCACCAACAGTTGAAACTTCATTCCAAAAGTCCCATCCCATACCAGATGAATAAGTGTATATTCTCCTAGGCATTCCATCCATGCCTGTAAAATGCATAGGGAAGAAAGTAATGTTCTGAGCAACGAACATCAGCCAAAAATGTGTTTTACCCAGTGTCTCGTTATACATCCGGCCGGTGAATTTCGGGTACCAGTAATATATGCCACCCATAAGAGCCATTAACGCGCCACTGAATAGAACGTAATGGAAATGCGCGACTATAAAGTAAGTATCCTGTTGCTGCGCATCAGAAGCCGCAATAGCGTGCATT
>CAYSLK010000171.1:0-7433 GCA_964431885.1 uncultured Dehalococcoidia bacterium
TCTTTACCATCAGAGGTCATTAACATATAAACCATAATATCTCCAATTAACCTAGGATATATTATTACTTATATTTAAAATAAATAATTGTCTACATCACAAAAACAGCCTCGAAAAATCGAGGCTGTTTTAAAGATTAAGTTATAATTATAATTCAATTTTTAATTATTTCATCGATTATTTCAGACCACACTTCCACACTTCGTCTTGCTGGTTCTTTACCATTTATTAAAAATTTTGGAACACCTAATCTTTCCATTCCCTGTCTTCTTAAATCAGTAAATTGTTGTTTTTCCCTGGCAACAAGAGATTTCACTGATTCACTTTCATAATCTTGAATAAATTGTTTTGTATCAAGACCCAATTCAGCAGCTAATTGTACTGGAAGATCTGAATTCTTTCGTAATTCTGAGAAATTTTCAAACATCTTATGTGACATTTCAAAATACTTACCTTGTTTACCTGCTGCAACTGCATATAATGCTGCTGTATATTTATTATTTGAATTATTTAAACTCCCTCTAGGTCCATTTTTTAATACAAATTTTACATCATTTGGGTACTTTTCCATTATATCATCCATCAAACTGACGGCTTTACGACAATGTGGTCAGAAATAATCTGACCATTCCATAATTGTAACTTTTGCATCTGCTGGACCCATATAATATGAATCACCAACTGGCGCAGTGTATACTGTGTTACTTCTCCATTTTGTACTAGCTTTATTTTGTGTAGTTTTATTTTTATCAGTAGTTGTTGGTTTTTGGTTGTTTTTAGATGCATTTGCTATCGATTTTTCTAAATTTGCAAGTGCTGATTGAAAATTATTTTGCTTATTTTCCAATACTTTCATCTTCTGTTTTAAATCTTTCATCTCATCCAAACGTGAAATGATAATTTTTTGAGATTCTTCTATTGCTTTCAGCTTACCACTGTTATCATCTACTCCTGTATTTGAACAAGAAGATGTTAAGATAATAACTGCTGCACTAATAATCACTTGATTCGTACGTTTCATTTAACCCTCTATTTAATTAAGTAGTATTTTTTATTGTAATATTAATATAATTTAAAATTTAATAGTATAACAGAACAGGCTATTTATTCGTTTTTTCTAAGAGAAATTTCATTCTAAAAAAGAACCCCGACTTAGTATCGGGGTTCTTTTCATATTATCCAAATATTTGGATGAATAATTATTTCATTAACATTACTTTTTGAGTGGATGTATGTGATCCAGTATGTACCTTCACAATATATACACCACTTGGGATATTTCCTGCATCCCAGGTAACGTTATGATATCCAGCAGTCATATGTCCGTCAACTAATACATCTACAACCTGACCAATTAGATTGTAAACCATCATTGTTACTTGACCATCTGCATCTAATGCAAGAGTCATATTTGTAACAGGGTTAAACGGATTTGGATATGCAGCATTAAATGAGAACTCTTCAGGGATATCTACACCATCAAATCCAAGATTGCCTGATCCAACTAGAACAGTCATATCTGTGAGATCATCCTGTGATACCATAATTGAAGATTCTTCTCTCATATCAAATGCATCACCATTCACTACCAAGTATACATTGTATGCTTCTTCTAACTCATCCATATCCCAAGTGAGTTCTACATCACCTGTTAGATTATGAGCTACACCAGAAACAATCCATACTAGAGCAACATCCATATCTGTAATAGCCCGTATATCAGCAGTGAAATATGGTGATTCTACTACATTACCATTAATATCTTCATTACCCAACCAGTCAATATTCTTGACAAATAGGTCAACATAAGAATCAATCGCTGGATCTGGTAGATCAAATTCATCTTCACCATATTTAAAATCATCAGTAGCATCTTCTGATAATCCGATAGTTACAAGATCACTACCTGCAATACCATTCTCATCAGATGCACGTAATGATAGTTTCCAACCATCATTATCTGTCATCCTTGATAAATCATCTAGATGTGGACGAACGTGTAAATCTAGTGAACGACTTGAATGCACCCAGTATCCCTGGAATTTTTCAATGTTCTGCACGTCAATATAACCATTGTCCCATCCATATACAGATGGTGAAACAAAACCAAAACTAACAGCATCAGACCAAGAATATGTCTCACCACCAGTAGTAACAGTGAAATGATTCTTATTCACACCTACTACTAATGGATCACTAATTAATGTCCAACCACCATTAATCGCAAGATCTGCACGACTGAAGTCATCAGATGTTACTACATCTCCAGAAAGTGTTAATGATTCTACTTCTTCTAAAAATGCAGTTGCTGCAAGGAAGTAACCCTGACCAAGAGTTAACTCAAGATCCGTATAGTTACCATCTTGATCATATGCAACCCAGCCTGAACCCCAATCACCTAAATCTGGTGATAAGTTTTCATCCATAGTATTTGCATATGGATCCAATGCAGAACCAAATAAATGCCAACCACCAGCAACTTCTCTAGTTAGATCGTGTGCTGACATTGTAAATGCATTGTCACTCGCATCATCTGAACCAGCGGTATTATTACCATAATAATCACCAATATCAGTAATAGAAATACGGATACTAGCTTCTTCATAAACATCAGATACTTCATCTGCGTGTCCTTCAAGTGTAGCACTACTTGTGCTCAAACCAGCAGAACCTGCTCCAGTATCACCTGAGAATGAAGTCTCAACTGTTTCAGCTTGTCTTTCATCAGAATAATGTATTGTTATATTAGAAATATACTGATCATCTGTTAAGTCCCATGTCACTGGATATGGATCACCAACTGACCATATTTCAGCACCATTTGGTGAAGTTACTGTTACAGTAGGTCTATCACCAGTAGAATCACAAACATCAGAACTTGCATCACCTTCGTGACCATGTGAGTTGATACCAGAAACAGAATAACAATACTGTGTTGATGGATCAAGTCCGTTATCTAAACGATATTCTGAACCATCATTATCAGCACTAATATTCACTAATAAAGCACCATCACGGTATACATTATAAGAAACTGCGTTCATACCATATACATGAGCGTTGTCTCCATATGCATTCTGATCATCAGAAGAATTCCAGTCTAACTCAATGTAGTATAGACTATGAGTCGTTGTTAAACCACCTGGAACTGCAGGTGTAGGCTCATGCAATACAGAAATATTCATAGTATCACAAGAATTTGCTCCGTATGGATCTGTAACGCATAGAGTTAAATCATGTGAACCTACTCCAAGGCATACATCATGATCAAGAGCTCCACCATCACTCCAATTATGATTACTTAGATCATCTTCTTCAGGATCACTAATAGTTCCATCTACAGAAGTATCATAACAATCAACATCTGGTTCTAAATAATGAACCTGATCTGATCCAGCATCTGCACTTGGGCCATCATTTGGCTCAGGATGAACTAAAACAATCATATTCTGAGTATCAGTATAACCATAACTATCAGTTACAGTTACAGTAAAGTTATATACTCCAGCAGTACGGGCAACAATAACGGTTTCTGATGTATGTGGATCATATCCATCCCAAGTCTCATCACCGTCAAGATCAATAAATGGTTCATTGTTATCCCAAGTACCATTACCATTTAAATCAGTCCACTGTTCTCCGCATTCTGCATCAAAACAATCACCATAAGTATTCCAAAGATAAGTGAAGTTGTCACCATCAGGATCACTAGACTCAGTACCTCTAACACCAACTTCTGCAGTTGTAGTTACAGGTGTTCCATCGTGAGGAACAGTCCAAAGCATTGTTATAGCATCATAATCAACACCATATATCACATCAACTTCAGCATTAGGACCATCATTTGGTTCTGGATCAACAGTTACGGATACCTGTGCATTATCACTACGTGTGGCAATACCACCCTTAACTGGATAATCAGCTTCTACAAGTAAATTGAAACTGTATGTTTTTGCTGAACCATCATGTGGGTTAGATGCTGAGAAACTTAAATCATCAGAATCTGCACCATTTAAAGAAATGTCACTAGGACCATCAGTCTGTGTCCAAGTAAATCTGCTAATAGAATCAAATTCATCGGCATCGCCAGAACCTGAACCATCAGCATTAATAGTAATTGGATTCTCTGCTGGACTACCATCGTGAGGAATCTCATAATGGCCATTAGAGCCTTCATCAGAGTCAACATTAACAGCACTTGCTACAGGATCAATATTATCATCTGTAGTAGAGCTAGTATATGATGCACGTCCAGAGAAGAATGTTGATGAATTATCAGAGTATGTTACTGTATGCCCTGCAAATGATTCACCAGCAGCATTATTCCCAGTTACTGTATAATCATAAGAAGATTCATACAGAAGACCTTGTCCTGCGTGACCTTCCATATCTGCATCATCAACGTGACTAGTCTCACCTGAAGTACTGATAAGAACATTATCTCTATATACATTATAGGATGTAGCTGGATAACGATCACCAATATCACTTAAATCACTGCCATCTGCAGTCCATTCCAGTGAAATCGATCTGTCACCACCAGCAGAACCTAAACCATCAGGTGCTTGTGGAACAATGTTACCTAGTATAATATCTATGCCTTTAGATTGGTTCGCATTCAGGAATGTACCTAACACAGTACCATCACTAACAGAATGATAACTACCATCTAATAAAGCATAAATAGGGTATCCAGGATATGCACCATTAATATCATCAAATGATACAGTTGCATCACCATCCATATTAGAATATAACTCACCAGACCATACAATTAGATTATGAGAAAAATATTCATCATCTTCTAAACGAACATCCTGAGTAAAATTATCTGTATCCCAAGGATGTGCCCAATCGGAAACGTGGGGGAAATAAAATTGAATATAATTTCCAACTGAGGCTGGAGGTTCTGGTATATCATAATCATTATCAAATTCGTTAGTGGCATCGCCTGAAACGCCAAAGAAATTTTCAGCATCACTTTCGTCAAATGCACCATATCCATTAATGGAAGCAGTAACTTGGAATCCCCAAGTCATTCCTGCTGCCTCAAATGGAGTAGCACAAGCTTCAGCAGAAGCATCAGATGAACCATACGAATTTACCGCAACAACACTAAAGCAAGCTTCAACGTCTGCTGCTAAATTCAATATCTGAGTTGATGTACTTACAACGTTTCTGACAAAATTGCCATCACCATCTAAAACATCATATGAATAACTGGCTTCACCCATCGGTGCTGGAGCTGACCAAGATAAAATCACTCTTGCTGGACCAGCTACTGCTGAAAGATCACTAACACCTGGAACTGTATATTCACAAGTGCCATCTTCAAAAAGATTACCTGAATCATAGTTGTCTGCTAATGGATCTGTACAACCAGTACAACTGGAGTCATCACCACCACAAACACCACAACCATCATCTACAGGTCCGGTTTCACCACAAGATCCATCACACCAGGTATCTACAGAAGAACCAAAGCAAACGCCTGCACAGTCTTGATCAGCGTTACCGCCATCACAAACATCACAGTCATCCACTACAGCACTACCACCACATACACCAGCGCAATCGAAATCTACACAGCTACCATCATCTGCAGTTGCATCAGAAATATAGTTACAAGCAGAGTCATCAGTACAACCAAATGTATTAGATACGTCAATCGCAGCTAATTGATTAATTGCACTAGTCTCCCAACCAGGAACATCACCATCAACAACAGCATCTAAATAAGAGCCGTTTGATGCATCATAAATCTGGAATGAAGGAACGTCTCCACCATTACAATACCCTGGAAAACTACCATCGTTCCCCATTGCAGGTACCATAGTAAAAGACTCTGCAGCTGCAAACCATCCAACCATGTTACCATTACAGAAAGCACCAATAACATCATCACCTTCTGCAAGATTACCATCTACTCTAGCAGTCTCAAATA
Organism: uncultured Dehalococcoidia bacterium; assembly: GCA_964431885.1. Taxonomy (GTDB): domain Bacteria; phylum Chloroflexota; class Dehalococcoidia; order Lucifugimonadales; family CAUZEB01; genus CAUZEB01. The sequence goes on from CAYSLK010000171.1 coordinate 5,945, forward strand.
AATAGAATGCCTGTAGTGTGGATTGTTCAAAGCACCATCCAGATTCCTCATGACAGTTCTGCCATGAAAATGCCATACTTAGTGTTGCAAACAATATGATTAACTTTTTCATTTTTCCCCCTCTGTTTATTTTAGGATTTTTATTATTAATATTAAATTATTATTTAATTAACTTTAGTTTCTGGTTCTGTATAGTACTACCAGCAACCATTCTTACAAAATATATACCACTGGCCTGATTAGCAGCCTCCCAAGTGATATCGTAAACACCTGCATCTAACGTAGTGTTCACCAATTCAGCTACTACACGACCTGTTACATCATAAATCTCAACAGTTATATCCATTCTTTCAGGAATACTATAACTGATACTTGTAGTAGGATTAAATGGGTTTGGATATGCATTACCAAGTGTAACCTCAACAGGAATTAATACATCAGTCAATGTTCCAATAGAGAACAATCCAACATTTTCCCATTCAGGTGTATGTGAAGCATATACATCAACCATTTCACCAGTTCCACTTCTATAGACTTTAAATTGTGGAACTACACCAGACTCACAGTATCCAAGAGTATTTTCTAATTCATCTTGTCCCATTGCTGGTATATCTGTAACCTCACCAGTCCACATTCTTGCACCTACAACTACATCATCATTATAAGCAATGATCCAGTCGCCGTGCTCGATAGGTCTGTTATCAAGTGTTATATCATCCACAAAATAGAATGCCTGCTGAGAAGATTGAGTATAATCAAACTCTTCTGGAGCTATTGGCATTTCTATATCTATAGGTAATTGGCTACGACTGAATGTTGGTTCATTATATTCAAACATTAAACCTTCTTCTGTAGAAACAAACCAATATCCACGTCCACCTTCAAAGTTCGCTAATGATCCAACCCAGTTGCCACCAATATACGTTGCAGCAACACCTTCACCAATTATACCTACAACTGCTTCTGATACATATGTTGGTAGTCCATCTGCAAGTGATTGAGCTGCAGGATAAGGATATGATATCAGATTATTACCTTCGTGTAATGTGTAATCTATTGGAGCAGTAGTTGTACCACCTAAGAGATATGGCAATGGTTCATCATCAATATATTGAACTTTCACCCAGTATCCATCTTCAGGATCAACTTCATTTAAACTACCAACCCAAACATCATTACCTAAATGAGATGCTGCAACACCTTCACCAATTACAGCAGTAACGTGACCACCTAGGCTACCAAATATAGATATCATTGAACGATCATCAGGTAATGCATAGAAACTAATCAAGTTATTACCATCCCATAGTGTTAAATCCATACCAGCAACATTACATATTCCGTCACCATCTGCATCAGGACCATCATTGTAGAGGTCATAGATACCAGATGAGCAATCATCACAAGCATCTACATCATCATTATAAGCAATGATCCAGTCGCCGTGCTCGATAGGTCTGTTATCAAGTGTTATATCATCCACAAAATA
>CAYSLK010000172.1:0-15173 GCA_964431885.1 uncultured Dehalococcoidia bacterium
TTAGGCGCTGTGGCACCCGGTATAAGGACGGCGCAAATCACAACGTTTGCCGTATGTAAGGAGGCACGAAGGCTTTCGGGTGTTGAAAAAATGGTGTCGATATTGCCGCTGGTCTCAGAATTTATATTACGCAGAGTCGTAAGATTGATGTCGAATACACTGACATGCGCTCCCAAGGCTTTGGCCATTTTTGCAGCGTGGTATCCTACAGTTCCTCCCCCTATAACCACTACATTACATGGCGTTGTCCCAGGCACACCTCCTAGTAACTTGCCAGGGATTCCAGAAATATTCTGGAGAAGTCTTGTTGCAACCTGAGGGGCTACGTTACCCGCTATCTCACTCATGGGATAAAGGAGAGGCAGGAACCCGTTTTCATTTTGAATGGTCTCGTATGCGACGCCTGTAACTTTGTTTGAAATTAGCGAATCAGTGAGTTTATGGTCCGGGGCCAGATGTAAATAGGTAAAAATTATCTGATTCTCTCGAAAGTGTCCAAATTCTTCGGTCATTGGCTCTTTCACTTTCACTATCATCTCTGCATCAGAATAAAGGGACGCGGCACTGGAGATTACGGATGCCCCCACATGTTCATAATGGTTATCTGAGTATCCGGAGCCAACACCAGCGTTTGTTTCAATTAAAACCTTATGACCATTAGCTATGAGTAAGTCTACCTTGTCGGGAGTTAGTGAAATCCTGTGCTCGTCAGCTTTAATCTCGCGTGGAATGCCGATAATCATTTACAGTACCTCGTAAGTTGCTTAACTTTTGTCAGATACACTTGATGATATAGCCTGATAAGCTTAATAGATCCTAAGTTGATCGTTTTTCGCTATAGAGAAGTCTTACAAAGTTGCTCTCACAATAACAGTGGAAAACCTTGATTACCATTCTATGATATATGTCGACTTTATTTCAAGAACGTATTCACTGATTTCAAATTCATTCATAGTGCATCAGCTAATAATTCTACTAGATGCTTTGCTCTTCTACCTGTTCCCTCGAATATTTGTTGCCTACAGGATATACCTTCAGAGACAATAGTGCCATCGGGCGAGAAGTCACGTATTTCTGGGAAGAGAAATTGCTCTCCGATTGAGAGAGACATGTTGTAATGTTCTTTTTCGAAGCCGAAAGAGCCGGCCATTCCGCAACATCCAGCATTAGTTTCATTAGCGGAGCAACCAGGAATTGAGTCTAATAGTTGCATTACGGTCCTTGTCCCGACTAAAGCCTTTTGATGGCAGTGACCATGTAGTAAGACGTTAGTAGGTGGATTGCTCAGAGAGAGCGATGAACCATTCTCCTGAGAGTGCATAATGAATTCTTCTATTAGCATGGTGTTTTCTTGTATTAATTTAGCTTTAGGATCTCCTTCCAGGAGATCAACATAATCGTCGACAAAACTGAGAATACAACTGGGTTCTATTCCTACGAGTTTAATCCCCTGCTTAACGTAGGGGTAGAGAATGTCTACGTTGTACCTAGCATTTTGTTTTGCTTTTGATATCATACCTTTTGACAACATTGGCCTTCCGCAACACTTGACTTGCGGCAATATAATCTCGTAGTCGAGATGCTCAAAAAGTTTCACAGTCGCCTTCCCAAGGTTAGGGAAATTGTAATTAGTATAGGTATCTGAGAACAGCATTACCTTACCATTCTTACCTGTTACATTTGATTTATGCCGACTTTTGAACCATTGGGTGAAAGACTGGCTTTCAAAGGATGGCAATTCTCTTCGCTTGTCAATACCAAGTTTTTCGTCCATTAGAGTCCTTAAAACAGGAGATTTAATGGACCAGTTGGAGAGTGGTGCGAAAAATGAACCCCAGTAACTCAATTTGTCAATGTTACCAAAAATTAAGTTTCTAAAAGAATTCCCTTTGTTAGCATAATATTTGTCCATAAAGTCGTATTTCAACTTTGTCATGTCCACGTTCGATGGACATTCTGCTTTACAAGCTTTACATTCCAAGCATAGGTCTAGAACTTCATACAGAGCTTCGCTAGTTAGTGAATCTCTAGTTAAGTCTCCTGAGATAGCCCCCCTAAGTGCATTGGCTCTGCCTCTGGTAGAGTGCTTTTCCTCTCTTGTGACCATGTAACTAGGGCACATCGTACCGCTCGTAACTTTGCGACATGCACCCTGGCCGTTACACATTTCTATAGCTGCTGAGAAACCACCCTCCTTGGTGTAAGAAAACCCCGTGTTAATTTCAGCGGTTTGATAATTTGGAACCATTCTAAGATTTTCTGTCATGGGTTGAGAATCTACGATTTTGCCTGGGTTCATCATGTTTTCAGGATCGAAGACATTCTTCACATCCTGAAATGCGGAGTAAATTTTGCTTCCGAACATTTTTTCATTCCACATGCTTCGGGCTAAACCATCACCATGCTCACCACTCATCGAACCTTCGAACTCAAGAGCAAGGTCGCTTATCTCGTTTGCAATGGCCATCATCTTCTCGATTCCACTAGAAACCTTGAGATTAATTAAAGGTCTTATATGGAGACAGCCCACGGAGGCATGCCCATAGTACCCAGCCTCTGTTCCATGTGATTGAACAATTTCGTCGAATCTTTTCACAAACTCTGGGAGCTTCTCTGGTGCCACAGCCGTATCTTCCACGAAAGGCAGAGGTTTAGCATCACCTGGCACGTTCATCATCAGCCCCAAGCCTGCTTTACGTACAGCCCAAACCTTATTTTGGTCTTCCTCTTTGGTCAGACGACTCATATGGTATCCCAGGTTGAGCTTCTTCATCTTTGCTTCGAATGCATTTAATTTGGATAAAACCTCTTCTTTTGTGTCTCCTGTTAATTCAACTACCAATATAGATTCTGGATCTCCTTCAATAAAATCCATTAGCCTAGCATATCCGAGATTAGTGCGGGCCTGCCTTAGAATCATGCTTCCAATATGTTCAACTGCAGACGGGCCGGTTTCTAAGGTAGCCACAGTTGCTTCCATCGATTCAATAAGACTGCTGAAATGAAGCACAGACAGGACTTTGTGTTTGGGGCGAGGAACTATACGTAATTTCGCCTCTGTAATAGTTACCAGTGTGCCTTCTGAACCGACAATGAATCGGGCCATATTTAGATTATTGGGGTCCAATATATCGTCTAGGTTATAACCCGATACTCTGCGCTGTATTTTCGGATATCTTGCTAAGATTTCTGCCCGGTTACTTTCACCTATAGCTAATATTGATCTATGAATTTCCCTTTCTCGCTCACTTACAGAGGCTATAGAGTCATGAGTAAATGGCCCAAACGTAGATGTGTCTCCGTTTGACATTACAACATCGACGGATTTGATATTGTCACTGGTTTTCCCCCAAACGATTGAATGTGCTCCGCATGAATTGTTACCTAGAGCTCCGCCCACGTTACCACGGTTACTGGTACTTGGATCTGGAGCAAAAAACATATTCTCGTGCTTTAAGTGTTGATTAAGTTCATCTAGGATAATGCCTGGTTGAGTTCGCACCCATCCTTCTTCAGCGTTTATTTCCAAAATGTTTCTCATATATTTTGAAAAATCTATAATTATCGCTTCACCGACCGTTTGCCCTGCTAAACTCGTGCCGCCTCCTCTAGGTAATATTGGGAATTTATACTTATTGGCGGTTTCTATTACAGCAATTACATCATCGTTATTCTTGGGGAGAACAACGCCCACAGGTTCTATCTGATAAATACTTGCGTCCGTGCTGTACAAGAGCCGTGTCATCTTGTCAAAGCGCACTTCTCCAGATACTTCGCGTCCTAAATCTTCTACCAAATCACGAACTTTTGATTCTGCCCCCAGTGTGGACATATATGCTCCTCTGTAACGATATTTTGAGACAGTATACGACATAAAATCTCGTTTCAGCTAGACTTATGGTGGCACGTGTGAGCGCAAATTGCATCACGTTTTTGGCCAAACAGACACCTTTGGCCTCTTCCTAATTCTAGTTTCTTATCAGTATTCAGAGTTGCATCAATGATCTATGTCAATTGAGTGATAAGTATCGCTAATCATGTCTTTACTACTTGGTCTCGCAGGAAAGCATGTACTCAGGGGTAGATATCATGTGATTGAGTTGTTATCATGGTGCAAGCTGAGTTATACTAAAGGTAGTTCAGATCAATTTACCACCTACTTAGTAGGCAGTGTGTGTACCAGATTAGGGGCTGAAAGGGTTTATATATCTGAAATTGCCCCTAAAATGAGCCACTATAGTCTATGCGGAAGGCTTGTCATGTGATACGGTACATTGGTAGTGAGCAGTCTAAGATTTTTATGCAAGGAGGAAAGACACTTAGCATGTCTAGGACTAAGTTACTTATACTCTTTTTAGTAGTTACGATTATGACCATTCCCGTTGGCGCAGTATTGGCGCAGACATCGGTTGCGAAGGGTACGGCGATTATCTCTGATGCTAACGCGTCAAGCGATAGAGTCACCGTGGCTTTAACTGGTATGGGCGCATTGGCGGACGGGCAGGCCTATGAGGGCTGGTTGGTTTCCGACGATGGTTCAGCAACAGTGAGTTTGGGGGTTATGGCTGTCGATTCGGCAGGCGCTATCAGTCATACATACACCTCACCTGGAGGGGATAATTTACTTCTCTCTTATAACAAATTCGCTGTCACCACTGAGTCTGGTGGTGAATACGCCATTATAGACGAGATACCTATTGGATCCATGGAACATATAAGACATCTGTTGATTGATGATGGATCCGGTTCAGGTATAATTCCTACATTACAGGGTCAGATCAGTTTGGCTTCATCACAGGCAACAACAGCGAAGGCTTCTGCTAGTTTGGCTGACTTAAAGTCTAACCTACAGAAAGTAGTCGATACGATTTCTAATGATGGTGGACTCATCTCTACGGCAAGGAAACGTAACCATGCAACCTTAGCCACGAGTGATGCAGGTGACGTCAGTGTAGCCATGAAGGCAGCTGCTAATTTGGTGGAGCAGTATGGTGTGAATGTGGAGACATGGGCTACAGAGGCCCTGGCGGCTGCAGAGACCATAGATGGTACGACTGATTTGGATGTTGCGAAGGTATTAATGAACCAGGTAATAGGAGCTTTAGATGCCGCGGCAAATGGTATAGGTACGGATGGGGGAGCAGCGCAGGCGTACGTTCAAGCGCAAGTAATGGCTACCTATCAGGTACCAGGCCGGCCGGTATACGTAGCACCTACTCCTACTCCTGTACCTACAGCTACCCCGGTACCTCCAGTGGAAGAACCGGAACTTCCTGTTGTGGGAGATACCTCTGTTGCTAAGGTTGCACAGATTGGACTTCTAGCGTCTTTGCTACTGTTAACTTCAGGTGGATTTATACTCCTGCGAAGCCGTCGGTCGAGTGGGAATAGCTAAACGGTTAGATTTAGAATAATTAAAAAAGGACCCCGTCCTCTATGTTTAGGGCGGGGTCCTTTTTTAGTTATTCTTCAGGTTCTTTCTATTTCTCGAAGTTAGGGTTACCAATCAGGTATTTCCAACTTATGGGGAATTTCCGGTTGGTAAAGTTTGATATGCTTTTCGCTATTAATTGAGTTTCTTCCTGGGCGTCTTCACCCAAGCGGAGGTTACACACTCTCGCAAATGCATATAAACTACCTGTCCAATACCATTCAGTATACATCGACTGGGGAAGAACTATACGGGCCTGTTCGGGAGCGACGCCTCGTTCAATCAAAGAGGTGTATAGGTCTGTGACCTGTTTGTATACTACAGATATTTCTGTTGGATCAATGTCTACAATACCTTCTCCTGAGCCCTGTTTTTTGTCTAGAGCTCTCTCTCTCCATCGTTTCGGCGAAAAGAAAGTTGGAAGTTCTTCTACGTATCTTCTACTTACTTCGTTCCACACTAACCCGACTTGGTGTTTTACTAATTGTCTTGCCACGAAAATTGGAGCAACGATACGGAATTGTAACTGAGGGTGCCCAAACGGCGTCCAATGACCATGTTTTGCAAGGTAGGCTATAAGTCGTTCATCATTCCTTTGAAAACTAGCATGATGTTTATTAAAGCTAACTCTTGCAGCGTTGACGACAGTTAGATCTGAGCCCAAGGTGTCAATTAATTCTACTTTCATTTATCATCCTTGTTTTCTGAGCTGCGGTATTTAAGAGGTTAGGACCCAAGCTTTTACTTAAATCGTTTGGCATAATGGGCCGTCCATGGTTTCAAGTTTCCTGTAGTTTAAAATGTAGATTCTGTTAATAATGACTAAGGGTCTTTTTACCCTAGCATGGGTAATTTTATTAATATCCGTGTTTTATATCCTCTTATTGTATGCCATGAAATGTCATCAAGCTACGGCGTCGAGTGTTGAACTGACAGGTATTGTATTTGCAATTCCATCCAGACAACGACAGATGTTATGGAAGCATAGCCAGGTTGGTTAATAACTCCTGTATACTAATACGTAATGTGACTTAATGCCTAGTGATTAAGACATTGGCAAGTAGACTTCTAGACCACAAGCTGTAGAGGATTTTGCAATAAATCTCTTATCACAGTTATAAACGCAGCGCCCTCTGCTCCGTCTACGATACGGTGGTCAGCAGAGAGAGTAGCTGTCATCATTTGCGCAATAGCTAATTCATTTTCTTTAACGATAGGCTTTTGGGTCACTGACCCAACAGCTAAAACTGCAGTTTGAGGTGGTTGGATAATGGCTAGGAAACTAGTTATATCGTACATACCTAGATTACTGATAGCGAAAGTGCCTCCAGAATATTCATTAGCGTTAAGGGTCCCGGCACTTGCTCTTTGAACTAAATCCTTACTGGCTATTGAAATTTCTCTCAGCGACTTCATTTCGCAGTTCATTATAGCCGGCACATCTAACGTTTCATCCGTTGCTATAGCTATACCTATGTTGACACTTGGATTCTCTTGTAATCCGTCTTCGTGAAAATAAGCATTGAATTTAGGGTGAAGTATTAAGGCCTCGGCGCAGGCCTTAATAATGATATCGTTGACACTAACATGTATACCCTCAGATTTCATACTATCATTTATTTGAGAACGAAGAAGCATAGCCTGGGTCATATCTATCTCTGAGGAAAGATAGAAGTGAGGTTTTTCTCGTTTACTTTTATAGGTTACCCTGGCTATTTGCTGGCGCATCTTGGATAACGGCACTCGCGGTGAATCTGGTTTGTGATTAGTGGCGACAACACTCTGGACTTCCGTTTCCGACGTGGGAAAATGTTCAGGTGTGGTCTCTATTTGATCTATTACTGTGGATAGTTCAGGCGAGTCTTCGTTCTTACGTTGATTAACAGCGGATTCTACGTCAGATCTGGTAATTCTGCCTCCTGGTCCACTACCTGAAATAAGACTTAAATCCAAATTGTGTTCAAGGGCGTATCTCTTCGCCACAGGAGATGCCCTAATCTCGAGACTTTGGTCCGCTATAGTGCTTTGCTCTTTCACAGGAGGATTAGTCTCTAAGAAGTCTGGAATGGTGTCGGTTGAATTAATGTCCGAATCCTGTGTGTCCTGAAGAATTGTCATTTCCGATCGATAATTCATTGCAGCATCTGATTCTTTTGCATCACCAATTATTCCTATAACAGTCCCCACTGGAACAGTACTTCCTTCCGGCTGAACTATTACATGTAAGATACCTTCTGCATATGATTCGAATTCCACAACTGCTTTGTCGGTTTCAATTTCGGCTATTGCGTCTCCTGTTGCCACGGTCGATCCTTCTGAGACAAGCCAACGTACTATAGTGCCTTCTTTCATGTCAAAGCCCATATGAGGCATCGTTAATTCTGTCACCATTGAGTTTTTCTCCTATCTTAGGATTACCTTAGAGCCCAAAGACGTTTTCTATGGTTTCGGTGATTTCTTTTGCGTCAGGAAACATAGCCGCTTCTAGGTTTTGCGCATACGGGGATGGGACATTTGCGCTACCAATACGTATGACGGGGCCATCTAGAAAGTCAAATGCTTGTTCTTGGATAGTACTTGCGATCTCAGCCGCGAAACTCCCTGTTTTCCAGGCCTCATCAATTACAACAGCTCGATTAGTCTTTTTTACAGATTCAAAAATGGTTTCAGTGTCTATAGGGCGCAAGGAACGCATATCTATAACCTCTGCAGTTTTCCCTTTTGAACTGAGGATTTTAGCGACTTCAATAGCTATGTGTGCCGTTTTCAGGTGTCCGATTATAGTCACATCGGATCCTTTTCTTCGAACGATGGCTTTACCTATAGGTATTTCATACCATTCATTGGGGACTTCCTCACGTACACCATAAAGTAGAGCGTGCTCTGCCATTATGATAGGATTATCATCTTTTAGCGCAGACCTAATCAGACCTAGAGCATCATAGGGCGTAGATGGCACTATGACTTTTAGCCCTGGTACAGATGCATACCAACCTTCGAAACTTTGGGAATGGGTAGCGGCTAATTGAGCTCCTCCACCGGTCACTGTTCTGATCAGAAGGGGAACAGTGAATTGGCCGTCCGACATATATCTTAACTTGGCTGCGTGATTAACGATCTGATCCATGGCTAACAGACTGAAATTGATGGTCATTATCTCCACTATAGGCCGTAAACCTGCTAGGGCTGATCCAATACCGGCTCCAACTATCACAGATTCTGATATGGGAGTGTCCATAACACGCTCAGGACCAAATTCCTTGAGTAACCCTCTTGTTACAGAATATGCTCCGCCATACTCACCTACATCTTCGCCCATAATGAACACTTTATCGTTATTCGTAAGAGCTTCTTTTAATCCTTTGCCTATAGCGTCACGTAAGTCTATAACTGGCATATAGTCACTTTACCTCTAGGCGTAAACATTATTGTGTAGGCTATCTAGTTCGGGATATGGACTTTCGAGGGCAAAGTTCACAGCCTCTTCAATAGTTTTGTTGATTGATTGTTCTAGTTGCTTAAGTTTGTCCTCCGTTATTAGACCTTCGTTAATGACTAAAGTTTTAAATGATTCTATGGGATCCATTTCCTGCCACGAGAGAACTTCCTGATTGTCTCTATATGAACTAGGGTCAGCCATAGAGTGTCCTCGGAATCGATAGGTCATAGCCTCCAGGAATATGGGACCCGGGTCTGATTCCATCTTACTCATAGCGTTCTTGGTTGCTTCTCTTATAGCAAGAATGTTCATGCCATCAATCTGGGCGGCAGCAATACCATATGACTCTGCTGTTAAGTATATTTCTCTGCCACCCGCATGTGTCTTATCGACGTGGGTACCCATTCCGTACAGGTTGTTTTCTAGGAAAAACAAAATAGGGAGTTTCCACATTGCGGCGAGGTTAAGAGCTTCGTGGTATTCACCTTGGTTCACAGCGCCATCGCCAAAAAAACACACTACTATCCCTTTTTCACGTTTGTATTTAATAGCTAGGGCTAATCCTACGGCTATAGGTAACTGGCCTCCAACTATAGCGTAACCTCCCATGAAATTTCTTGACTTATCATAGAGGTGCATTGAACCACCTTTGCCACCACTGCTCCCAGTAAGTTTTCCACAGAGCTCTGCCATAACGACTTTGGGATCCATTCCTCTAGCTAGAGCGTGTCCATGATCTCGATAATGGCTAACGATGTAGTCGTAATTACGTAAGAGCCCTATCGCACCTACTGCTATAGCTTCCTGACCTATATACAAATGTAGGAAGCCTCTAATTTTCCCTTTTAAGTATAGTTGTCCGCTAGATTCCTCGAATCGCCTAATTAAGAGCATTCGTTTGTAGAATGTAGATATTTGATCTTCGTCTAAATCAATTACCATATTAAACACCAATAGGCACTGTTTATCATTCTGATTAGTATCAGGGAGATTAAGGAAAAACACAATAGGCAAGAGGTCTACAACTCAAAGTAATGAATTGTGCTTGGAGGAATTATATGTGGATTGATAGACCTTCAGCGTTTAAGGCTGCCTCTTTGAGTGCTTCGGATATTGTAGGATGAGGATGGACCAGTGAGCCTAGTTCTGTTGTAGTCCCTTCAAGTAACTGAGTTATGGTGAGTTCGCCAATCATCTCTGTTACTTCTGCACCTATCATATGTGCACCAAGTATCTCACCAATTTCAGAGCCTGTTATTAATTTTATAAGTCCGTCAGTTTCACCTAGGGCCAATGCCTTCCCGGTGGCATTTAAAGGGAATTTACCGATCTTTATAGAAAAACCTTGTTCTTTAGCCTGGTTTTCCGTTAAACCAAAACTTGCTACCTGTGGGTTTGAATATATTGCTCTAGGCATCAGTGAATAGTTTAGGTTGGGTGGATTCAGACCACATATCGACTCAACAGCTGTTATACCTTGAGCCGATGCCACGTGTGCCAGTAGAAGCTTACCGGTGACATCTCCTATTGCGAAAATACCTGGTATATTAGTCTGCATTTTTTCGTCAACAACAATGAATCCTCTTTCCGTTCTTACACCTAATGATTCTAGCCCGACATCTTCAATATTCCCTTGGACACCTATTGCAACTAAAACTTTGCCGCATTCGATTTCAGAACGTTCATCGTTATTAATTATGGACACGGTAGCACCATCATGGTTTGTTTCTATTCCAGAAACTTCCGTTCCTGACAAGATTCTAATGCCTTGTTTTTTAAGAGAACGTTCTAGATGCAGACTAATTTCTTCATCTTCAGAAGGTATTAAACGCTCGAGCAGTTCGATAATGGTGACATCCGCACCATAACTACTATAGATATAGGCAAATTCTACTCCAGTTGCACCACCGCCTATGATGACTACTTTCTCTGGAATAACTGTATCAACTATTGCCTCTCGACTTGTCAAAATTATTTCACCGTCTATAGGCAGGTTAGGTAGAGATCTTTGTCTGGCTCCTGTTGCGATTATGATGTTCTCTGATGTTAATACCCTATCGGTATCTCGAACTGTAACAGTATTTTGATCTCTTAACATTGCTGTTCCGGAGATTTTCTCAACGTTGTTCTTTTGTAGCAAAAAGGAGACCCCTTTGGTCAGCCTATTGACAACTTCCCTACTACGATCTATCGCTGCGCTATAATCGTAATTAAGATTGTCAAAACTAATGCCAAAGTTGGTTGAATGGCGTACTAGGTTTAGAACTTGTGCATTCCTGAGCAAAGATTTACTGGGAATACATCCCCAATTTAGGCAGACACCTCCAAAGTTATCTTGTTCCACTATGGCCGTTCTCATACCTAATTGAGCTGCTCGGATCGCAGCGACATATCCACCAGGGCCGGAACCCATCACTACGAGGTCGTAATCTGACTTCAACATATAGTAAAATCCTATAGCTATCCAAAGGTTTTATATAAGTTTCCACCATTGTATTGGGTCGTACCCAATATGTACATATAAATCTGATATGTGTTGCATTCGTTATCTAAGCTTGAACAAAACTTTCGCCAGGTCAATATTTGGAAATCCGCTATTGCTATTATCGATTTAAATATCATCATTGTCAGCCTGATGGTCATATTGCGGTCTAGGTTTTCGATTCTTTGGATCGTAAAGCGTATATAATTCTCACTTGACAGTAAAAAGATGCCCGACTAACATGTTTTATGGGCCGAGGTAGCTCAGTTGGTAGAGCACAGCACTGAAAATGCTGGTGTCGACAGTTCGATTCTGTCCCTCGGCACCTTTATTTGCATAAAGAGAATCGCATTTACGTTAGATTTCTCTGGTAAACGCTTAAAAAGCGGGAGTAGCTCAGTGGTAGAGCACAACCTTGCCAAGGTTGGGGTCGGGGGTTCGAATCCCCTCTCCCGCTCCACCTAGATGTGAGTTCCAATCCTAACGGAAAGAGACGGTATATCCTTGGATATTTCTCATCAATTTATTGTGTCCAGGGGATGAACGGACGCCACTCTTCGAGAATATTACGATGGAGGAGTTGGTAATAGGGATTAGGTCGTGGCATGACCGGTTTATGTAGTAGGCTCATGCGTGCTTCCTTGAGGGTTTGACCGGCCTTTTTATGGTTGCACGTTATGCACGCACTGACAACATTATTCCAAGTATGCTGACCGCCTCTGGATCGTGGTTTTACATGGTCTAGAGTTAGACTTTTGTTATTGTTTCCACAATATTGACAAGCAAAACCATCACGGTGGAATATAGCCTGCCGTGAAAGTCTGCGTTTAATATTGGGGAGCTTTATCATATACAACAGTCGAATTACAGACGGTGATGGGAAGTTTGTTCTCATACTACGAATAGTGTCTGTACCCCTAATCACTAGCTCTGCTTTACCAAGGTGTAACAAGATAAAGGCGCGTTTAACATTACACACGTTTATAGGTTGGTAATTTTCATTGAGAACTAAGACGGGTGACTTCAGCATTTGAATGTCTAGTATAAGTTATTCGGATTGTGTTTTCATCATACTTTTCTTGAGATTGGATAAGGATGCCTTTAAATCAGAAGGTATTAATCCCAGGGCATCGCTGGGGAGTAGGTCTATGAATTCAATGAAATTGGGCGCGAGCGCTGAATTTATTAAATTGTTTTCCAATCCTTCTCTGACTTCTTCAACTTGAGGGATTCTATCTTTCATCTCTTTACTTAAATTCCCTTGACCTGTTTCGAAGTCGTATGTGAATCGAGCCATAACAATTATTATTGCACAAGTAATGGCTAGGCCTGTTACGAGTCCCAGCAGAACACCACCTATTTTATCTGCGATTACTGAGAGACCAACGGTTACTATAGATAACACCGGCCTAACGAGTTTAGATACGTACCTCATAATAACGACAGTTATGGCAATTATCACCACAAATGATATAGATGTAATCCATGTATCCAACATTGGTGCATAAGATAGCATGCCGCCAATATCATCAGCTATTAGACTTGCTAAAATCCAGCCGAATAGCGCACCTAGAGACAGAAAGATGGCCTCTAACAAACCAATACTGAATCCTAGTAGGACGGAACCCAGGATTATAGCCACTAGTGTATAGTCTAGCCAGTTCATAGGAACAGAACTCCTAAATGGAATATACGTTCTCTAAATAAAACACTCATTTTTCGCGTGGAGGTTCCGGTGGGACAGGATTAGTTAATTCAGATCCCAAAGATATGGGTAACAGCCTTTCCAGTTCATCTATTGTCCAACGTCCTTCCTTATGGATACTGTGGATCACATGTCTCGGCGAGTAGAGTGACATTACCCATCCACTAGTGCCAATTACTTGTCCAGTAATTGAACCTCCATCCCTTGTGCATAGATAAGCTGCCTTGGGAGCGTTATTAGCGGGACTTGCGGCTTCCAAGGGTCCTTTTATGGGACCTCCCTGCGTTTTTAGTTCGGTTTGAGCATTGGACGTTGCCAGTCTTTGTCTTTCTCTCAGTTTTGTTGTCGTATCAGGTATACTCGATACCATTCTAGTGTTTCCACCGGGATAAACAGCGTTAATTGAAATATTAAAGGGCTTTAGTTCGGAAGCTAAGCCTCTAGTAAAACCTACCATACCTTCTTTAGCAGAAGCATAATTTGCTTGTCCTGAAGCACCTAATCCGGATCCGGACGAAAACAAAACAATCCGACCATATCGTTGTCTCATCATGTGAGGAATAGAATTCCTTACCATGTTAAATGCTCCGTACAAATGAACATTTAAGACTGCGTCCCATTCTTCTTCTGTCATGTTGAACAGCATGCGATCTCGTAAGATACCTGCAACATGACAAAGTCCATCTAAGCGGCCGTAAGTGTCGATGGCTGTTTGTACGATCCTTGCTGCGCTATCGTATTCGGCCACTGAATCGAACGAAGGGATTGCGATACCACCGTTTTCTCTAATCTCCTGAACTGTTTGTTCTGCTGGACTAACGGAAGTACCCGATCCGTCTAAGGATCCACCTAGATCGTTTACGACAACACTTGCACCATCGGCGGCGAGAAGTTTCGCCACTTCCGCACCGATACCTCTTCCTGCACCAGTTACTATAATGACTTGATTTTCCAGTCTATCACCCATCTTACAGTCCTCTCTTAGCACATTACTTTCTATAATTCATAAAACAATTTGATCTGAGATCTAAAACCCATCTCCGATCATTTTTGGTACCAGTATATCCATTTCATCCATTGTGAAATTACCCCACTTATGGATAGCCTTTTCGATGGTCGGATTCGAATAAAGGAATATACTACCTCTCCTGATTCCGAACACATATCCATTTATGTTTGGTGATGACTCGGTACATAAATAGACTGCCAAAGGGGCGACATTGTCAGGATCGTCTGGACTACCTGGTCCAGTCCAGGTTTGTAATGGTGGACCGGTACCAATACCTGCCCTCTCATCTCTAGTTGGCACTGTGTTTTTAGATATCCTAAACTCATCTACGCTACCGGGGAATAGTCTGGTATGAACCATAGGCGATATGGCATTGCATGTAACTCCATATTTACCAAGATCTCTGGCAGTCGTACGTGTAAGCCCTACAACAGCTTCCGAAGCGGCCGCGAAATTCGAACGACCGATGTCTCCTAAGCCTGCATCAGAGGTCATGTTTACTATTCTACCGCTTCGTTGCTGCCTAAAAAGAATAGCAGCAAACTTTGAAGGAGCGAATACTCCTTTAACGTTATTTCTAATCACTATATCCCAATCGCTAGGAGTCATTTGGTAAATCATCCTATCGCTAATAACACCTACACTGTTAACTAATATATCTAATTGTCCATATGAGTCGAGAGCGCATTTAATCAAATTTTCCGCACCACTCATGTCCGATGTATTTTCATAATTTGCGACCGCTTTTCCTCCAGAAGATGATATTTCTGCGACAATGGCGTCGGCCGGTTCTTTTGAGGACCCTGTTCCATTGACGTCACAACCTCCGTCATTTACAATGACCGAAGCTCCTTCTTTTGAGAGAAGCATGGCAATGCCTCGGCCTATGCCTCTACCTCCTCCAGTCACAATTGCCACTTTCCCATTCATTCGATTGCCCATATTGTTAGAACCTCCAATAATTGAAACGTTTATGTCTTTACTCTCTAGTAACCAGTCAACGTTTTTTCGATGCTCCTATTATACTAGTATACCTAAAGAATAGGGGAAGATATGGTGGTGTCGTTTATCACTAACCTTGATTTACAAAAACCTTCTATAATTCGA
>CAYSLK010000173.1:0-8098 GCA_964431885.1 uncultured Dehalococcoidia bacterium
GAAAGTTGGATATACCCTATAGAGTGATTGAACTATCTACGGGCGATTAGGGCTTTTCCGCTGTAAAGACGTTTGATATAGAGATGTGGGCCCCAGGTAGTGAGGAGTGGCTGGAAGTAAGTTCATGTTCTAACTGCGATGAATTCCAGGCTAGGCGTGCGTCAATCAGATACCGTCCAAATATTGGGACCAAACCACAATTTGCACATACGCTAAATGGCTCTGGATTAGCACTTCCGAGAGTTATTATAGCCATTTTGGAAAATTATCAAAAGCCTGATGGAACTGTGGAAGTCCCATCGATTTTACGGCCCTATACAGGCTTCGATAATATTCCCTAACCCTTGATTCAGCGAATCATTAAGAATAACTTATAGGGTGACTGAAAGATTCTCGGAGAATTCGTTTGAGTACTTTACCGAGAGAATTACGAGGAAGTTTCTTTTCGAAGATCACGGATTCTGGTTTCTTGAAACTGGATAGGTTCTGTCTACAATATTCAATAATTTCCCTTTCACTGAGAACTACGTTTCTTTTAACAACCACAATTGCCCTCACTCGTTCACCCCATTCAGGATCTGGTATGCCAATTATTGCAGCTTCATCAACTGCTGGGTGAGATTGAAGTACTTGCTCCACCTCTTCGGGTGAGATCATTTCTCCTCCACGTTTGATGAAATCTTTGGCTCTACCAGAAAGAAATATATAACCCTCGTCGTCAAAGTATCCTAAATCACCGGTGTGTAGCCATCCATCTCTGACAGTTTCTTTGGTAGCATTTTCTTCCTTCCAGTATCCTTTCATCACCCGGGGAC
Organism: uncultured Dehalococcoidia bacterium; assembly: GCA_964431885.1. Lineage (GTDB taxonomy): Bacteria > Chloroflexota > Dehalococcoidia > Lucifugimonadales > CAUZEB01 > CAUZEB01. Next base: position 816 of record CAYSLK010000173.1, read on the forward strand.
CGCGGGCTACTATTTCACCTATTTCGCCTATGGGTACTGGTATCCCCTCTTCATCTACTATTTTGACATCTATATCAGGCAGAGGTTTACCAATGGATGCTAATCGTTTAACTTTGATCTCAATTTCGCTTGGAGATCCTGTGAGCACATGAGCTTCAGGGGGAAGCATACTTATCGTAGCTGCCGTCTCCGTTTGTCCAAAGGCATTGATGAAATGCGTGTCAGGAAAAGCTACTATAGCTTTCTTTATAATTTCCAAAGGCATGGGAGCCGCTCCGTAGGTGATAACCTTTAAACTACTGAGATCCCGCGAGCCAAAGTCAGGATTTTCTATAATTTGCTTGAGCATTGTGGGAACAAGCATAGCTCTATCAACTTTCTCTCTTTCAACGAGTTTAATCCATACGGAAGAGTCGAATTGGCGTTGGATGACTAGCGTACGTCCTCCATATACAGCAGCCATCATGGCTTGCACTCCTGCTATATGATATAAAGGAACCGTGAGTATATTCCTTTCCTCAGTATCGGGGTCAATTGGCGCAACGTTGTCGAGGATGTAGGATGTGAAACTTTCATGACTTAGCATCACGCCTTTAGGGGAACCAGTGGTTCCTGCAGTGAACATTATTATTGAAAGATCGTCACCATTAGATTCCGGATATCCTTCGTACTGTGAAGCATTGGTAATCAGTGTTTCATAGGATTGCCAGTTAGTTGGCGAATTCAATGAATCCCGAGTCACATCAGTATCATCTTCAAGGGAAATAAAATGCTCAACCGTATCGAGTTTATGAATAATAGACAGAATCAGGTCACGATACCTAGGTCCTGCTAGCACTATTTTAGCTCCCGACACATTGATCATGTATGTTAATTCGTCCTTCTTTGATCTGAAATTTAACGGAACGAAAACAGCGTCTAATTTGGCGACTGCAAAGTATGTTTCTATGTGCTCATTGGTGTTAACTTGAATAATTGCAACCCTATCCCCTTTTTGTATACCGAGACTTATCAAAGCGGTTGCGAGACGATTAATTCTTTCGACTATAGTTTCGTAGGTAAGACGATGGTTTTCAAAAACCACTGCCAAACGATCAGGAGCTATAAGAGACGCTATTTCCAAGCACTCTGTAGTGTTCATATGCTAGAAATCTCCAAATTTATTAATTAGCCACTCGCATACCAAACATTTAAAACGAGGATTCTTGTCAGCTTTTATGAATTGTCAGATAACAGCTGTATTAAAAGGTGCTCTTCGAGTTTTAATGCATCACACAATGGTAGCTCAATTCCATCTACAATAGCTCTCTTCGCTATGGCTAATAGGTCAGAATTGTGTGATGTTAGCATGCGAGCTAATCGAGTAGCCGCATGATTTAATTCGCTCATCGAAACTAAGTGATGTATAAGGCCTATGGATTGAGCCTGTTCGGCCGACACACGTCGATTAGTTAACATTATCTCAATACTGTTACTTGAGGCGATAATACGAGGAATAGTTTGAGTACCACCAGCTGTGGGGATCATTCCCAGAGCGACTTCAGGCATTTGGAAAATTGTGTCATGGGTAGCTATGCGTAGATCGCACAGGCTTGCAAGTTCCAATCCCACTCCAATTACATAACCGTGCAAAGCTGCTATAAGAGGTTTGTGTAAATTCAGGAAGAGGCCCCATATATCACGATCTGACCGAATGGTTCTTGCTATAGCCTGTGAAGGTGCGGTACCGAATTCTGTTAGGTCAGCCCCAGAGCAGAAACCACGTGATCCTGACCCTTGAAAAATAGCAACCAGAACTTCAGGATCATCTCTAATAGCTAAGAGTGTCTGAAACAATTCGTCTCGCATTTCGGTATTATATGCATTAATAGAATCTGGCCTGTTTAAAACTATTCGAGCGACACCATACTCTTTGGAATATAGAATAGTGCTTGATTCTAGCGTCACGCAATACACCTTCTCTTTATTTACAACTTACCGTTTTATTAAGCCTGAACATTGCTATTTCCCTTTATATTTAGGGTCGCGACCTTTCAGGAATGAATTTATACCTTCTTGGCGATCAGTTGTATTTTGTAGAATCAATCCAAGATCGTTTTCGAGCCTAAGACCTTGATCTAATTTCATATCTAGCCCACTGTAAATCGCCTCTTTGAGATATCTAGCGGCAATTGGCCCGTGTTTAATGATTGAAGAAGCAGTTTCTATTGCCGAGTCCAGAACCTTAGGAGGTTCAACTATTTCGTTAACTAGGCCGATATCCAAAGCTCTTTTAGCAGGTATAACAAGAGGCGAAAGTATCATTTCTAAGGCTCTTGCTTTGCCTATAAGTCTTGAGAGCCGTTGAGTGCCTCCATCCCACGGTATTAATCCCCTATTAATTTGGGTAAGGCCGAAAATTGATTTAATAGAGGCTACACGTATGTCGCAAGCTAATGCTAATTCTAAACCTTGGTCCAGAATGTCTCCATTTAATGCGGCTATAACTGGCTTTTGCATTAATGCGATATTGTTGGAACATTTGAGTACGGAGATGGCGGATAGCAAATTTGTTGAATGAGGCAGTGATGATAGGTCAAAACTTTTCAAGAATGTGTTATGCGTACCGGTGATGATAATGACCCATGTGCCCTCATCCTGAGAAAGTTGTGCGAAGGAATCCTTTAATGCGAAGACCATTCTTTCGTTCTGGGAATAACTGGTTACATGACGCCTTATAGTTATGATTGATAATCGCCCAATGCTTTGTGTTCGAATAGTATTTGCAGTCACTGGTTTATCACACCAATTCGATTAATTGATGAGGGGACTCTATAGTGTAGTCTGGATTCGATTGAATCAGTAAATGTTCGTTTAAAGTTCCCCACTTAGCTGCAACAGAAGTAACCCCGGCACGTTTAGCTGCCTTAATATCGATATGACTATCACCCACCATAACGGCATCGTCAGGCGATATCTTTAGTTGATTTAAAGCGTAATGAATAGGGGCGGGGTGGGGTTTGCTTTCTGCAACATCAGGCCACCCAACTACGACGTCAAACATTTCGCTCAGGCCGAGTCTTTTTATTTCGACCAATACACCATATGGACCAGTTGCGTTGTGCATCAGGCGTACTTTTGAAGTAACTATACCGAGTTTTAGTTGTTTAAGCATAAGCTCAGACAACAGGTCTTTTACTCCTTGAAATATCTCTATAGATTTACTGGTATCATTCCAATAATGATTCATGTATTTTTCCATCAAGATCTCTGCCGTTTGATCACTATCGGATAGGTCTTTCCAAATATCACGTTGAGGACGGCCCGCCGAGTTTCGCATAATAGCATTCATATCCAATGCAGGATCGAGTATACCTTCGGCTGCAAGCTTTGCTGCAAGCAGACGGGATCCAAAAGTGTCCACAAGTGTATCGTCGTAATCGAGTAATATGGCTTTGACTGGCATCTATTCAAATCCCTGTGATATTACCAAAGGTGTTCATGTTTCAAGTGATAAAAAGATTTAGTGGACATAAAGGGTATTTATACCGATCATTATCATAGTTTTACATGAGATTAAGCAAGTGCTAATTTTCATTACTTACACCATTTTTGTCCGTAGCATCTTGAATTTGTTCCTGTTCAGTCGTACGTAAAGTTTGGGATGGATTCCATTTTTTGAGGTAATAGACTACTTCTTTAATTACGGCTACTATAGGAGGGCCCAGAATAAGGCCGTACAGTCCAGCAAATTCACTTCCTACAACCAAAGCTAGCATTATTACTACGGGATGTACCTTTAAAGCTTGGCTCTGTATACGAGGGACCATCAAGGAGTTTTCTAATAATTGGATCATCAGGTACATCAGTATCACCCAGATTATCTTTTCAGGATCTGTAGCCAGGGTTACGAGGATACCTGGGATAGCTCCTATTATTGGACCCACAATAGGAATCAATTCAGAAAAGCCGGCCACTATTGCCAGAAGAATTGAAAATCGTATGTCCAATATAATTAGCCCTATATAAGCTAACAGTCCTACAACTATAGCTAGAGTCAATTGGGCCTTAACGTAGTTGGAGAGCACATGATTTATGATTATCATGATATTTCGAACATGTACGTGAATATTCGAGGGAAATAGAGAAACAAATCGTTCCGAAAGATCTTCGGCATCCTTAAGAATATAAAATAGAAAAATGGGGACTATAGCCAGTCCAATAACGATCGTCAGGGCACTGGACACAAGACTAAACATTCTCCTTAGAATATCTTGGAAAGAACTGATCAAAATAACTCCAGCATTTTCGAGTAAATCAACGAACTCTTGCCTTATCTCTTCAGGGATACTGCCGGTCAACTGCTCGTTCCAGGCTTCAACGGTGATCTGAGCATTATCGAAGAACAGGGGAAGAGATTCTGCGAAGGCCGTGGCCTGCTCGAAGGCCGGAGGGATTATGATGAGTAAGGACCCCGTTATTACAGCTAAGGCTACTAAGTAAACAACTATAATAGACGCCAGTCGACTTACGTTGGGATATTCTCTGCTCCATGGTAAAAGTCTTTCAAGAAGTTTAACAATTGGATGAAGCATATATGCTAGGGCTGTTCCGACAATAAAAGGGAATAGCGCACCCCTGAGTAAATAGATCAGTAAAATTGTACCGGCGATAGTGCAAATAAGTAATATGGGTCCGCTAAATTTTGTAGTAGGCATGTCTAAACATTACCATATTCAGGTTAACGTACCTGTTAAATGATTCTTGTTGCGTTTACGTAAATGATCTTAGGTATGGTTTGTAATTAATTAAGATTATAACACTACATTTAGGACGATTGTTACATAACAATCGTCCTAAATGTAGGTGATTATGCCTGCTTCTAACGGCTGATATAGTATACATTCATCTAAGCAGCGTGGCGTTACTAGAAAAGATAACGGAAGAGCGTGTTTTTCAGTGTGTAGATATTCCGCTGAGGACTAGATGAATTATTCTACTCGAGCGTGTTTATTGTTACTTGACGTCCATCACCTGATCCCGAACTCTCAGTAGATACAAATCTGTGATTAGCTAAAGTTACGTGAATAATACGCCTCTCATTAGAAGGCATGGGTTCGAGTGTTACTGGCCTGCCAGAATTAGATACACGCTGCGCTACACGTTGGGCTAGATTAGCTAGAGACTGGTAACGACGTTCCTGGTATCCTTCCACGTCGAGGGATAATTGAGCTCTCGTCCCGAGTTGCCTTCCCACCATAAATCTAACAATGAATTGTAATGCTTTAAGTGTTTCACCTCTGCGTCCTATCAGAAGCCCCGAATCGTCGCCTTCAATGTTGAAGGCCGGACCTCCTGTATCTTCCTTCATGGCTTGTAGTAAATTTACAACCGCGCTAGCGTTCATTTTTGACAGAAGAGTTTCGATTACTTCGGTAGAGATCTTGACTAGATCTGACGCTTGTTCTAGAACTGTAACTCGAACACGTGCCGGTTCATTACGCAGACCCAAGAAACTCTCTTTGCCTTTGCTAATGACGTCTATTTCTACCTCCGCGCGCTCTACGTCTAATTCTTTTAGGGCGAGTTCGATTGCCTCTTCTGTTGTTTTTGCCGTTGTCTCTATCGTTTGCATCGGTAATAGTCTCCTCCAGTTGGGACTCTAGTGTCTGAGAGCCATTCAATTTCGACGGCTCTACTTTATTTGATTGCCTGAATAAGAATAAGGACATCAGAGGGCCCCATCCAGTGACAAATCCTTGTATTATCATACCTACTATATTTGAGACGACCCAGTATACTGCTAAACCGCTTTCAAATTGAGTAGTAAAAAACCCGAACATTATTGGCAGCATCCATAACATCATTCTGTTTGTTGATGCTTGTTTTGGATCTGCCGCGGGCATAGTGGTAACCTTTTGCATGAGGAACATTGATACGCCTACAAGAACCGGTAATATCGGTGTAGGATCGCGCGATCCTAGATCCAGCCACAGAAATGTGCTGTCCAAAGGTACCGATTCATTAATGCCGGGAAGCCATGGATAAATTTGATCTGACAAACTGGCTAGACTTTCAGGGGTTGAGGGCAAGGTAGCTCTGAGTGACCAAAATAGGCCGATCCATATGGGGAATTGTACGAAAAAAGGCCCTAAGCACCCTATAGGATTTACTCCGCGCTCTTTGTACATACGCATCGTTTCTTTGGAACGTCTTTGTGGGTCCTTGGCGTAGAGTTCTTGAATCTCCTTCAATTTTGGTTGTAGGCTGGTCATAGCCTTCATTTGCCGGGCTTGCTTTATTGACAGTGGAATAAGCACTACACGGACTAGTATGGTGAATATGATGATGCTGAGCCCGAAATTGTTAAAGAATACGTCGTACAACAGTATTAGACTGTTGATCATCGGTTGAATTATAATTGCGTTCCATATATCGCCTAGTAATTGCACAATACAAACACCCTATACTTTATTAGCAGGCTTTTGCTTTATCCCGTGAAATCGGGTCATCTTGGTTTGTGTAATGTACCCACACCTCATCGGGATTACCACTATTCTTTTTGATCTCGAGTGCACGAATCGAATTGTCCTGAGCCCCAAAGTAAATAAAACCACCTTCCGCCACGACGGATGTTTTTATTTCCTCACCAATATTGCATGAGTCTAATTCTAAACCGTTTGATAAGCGTGCGAATCTTATTTTGCCGTCTTGGGAAGCTACGGATATCATATCAAACACTATAGCGGGAGCTCCGATAATAGGACCTTCGGTCTCAATGGTCCACAGAAGTTTTCCTGTTTTTATATCCAAAGCGTACAAATTGCCGTCTAAAGATGGAGCAAAAACCGTTTCATTATGGATGATCGCAGATCCCCAATACCAATTGTTAGCATTGTCAAATCTCCATGTTTCCATACCTGTTTTCGCGTCTATTGCGTAAAAATTCCCGTCGAAAGAACCAACATAAACATGTCCATCATATACTAAAGGAGTAGCAGTGACAGCACCGTTTGTTGAGAACGTCCAAAGAAGATCACCGTCATCTTGGGTTAGAGCGTAGACATTGTGATCTAGGGATCCAAAGTAGACAATTCCACTCGAAGCTATAGGACCGGACCATACTGAATTCTTAGCTTTAAATCGCCACTTACGAGATTGCTCAGTTTTGTCGAAGGCGTAGACGTGGCCATCCGTAGAACTGACCAATATCAAGTTCTCCGCCACAAACGGACTCCCGACTATTGGTCCGTCGAGGCGCTCTTCCCATATCAAGTTACCCTCAGTAGTAAGTGCGTATAGGA
>CAYSLK010000174.1:0-33872 GCA_964431885.1 uncultured Dehalococcoidia bacterium
CCCATTTTATTTAGTGTCGACCCACAGGGATTAACCCCATTGGATAAATTTACATCACCATCGAGTGCATATTGGTTTGGCACAGATCATCTAGGGAGAGATGTATACAGTAGAGTTTTGTACGGAAGTAGGATATCGCTGACTGTGGCCGGATCTGTAGCAGTGAGTGCCACTGCTGTAGGAATACTTTTAGGTATAGTCGCAGGATATGATTATCGTATGGATGCCGTGATAATGAGGTTTGTTGATGGATTGATGACAATCCCCACAATATTATTAGGTATGGCATTTATGGCTTTGCTTGGCGGCAGTGTCCAGAATATAATAATAGCCTTGACGATTACCCAGTCTCCGGTTATGGCGCGTGTAGTGAGATCTTCTACACTTGAACTAAAAAGGGAGCAGTATGTTGACGCAGCGCTTGCAATGGGGGCTTCACCAATAAGAATTATCTTTCGCCATATTCTACCCAATGCTTTTGCTCCAATCATTGTACAAGCTACTTTCGTTGCGGCGGCAGCTGTTTTAATAGAGTCATCTTTAAGTTTTCTAGGAGCAGGAATTCCTCCACGCATACCAAGCTGGGGTGGCATGATTTCGTTGTCGACTAATTATCTTAGTACAGCTCCATGGAACATCATATTTCCCGGAGCATTCTTAACATTCACCGTGTTAGGTATAAGCCTGTTAGGGGATGGGATCAGAGACGTTCTTGATCCTACATTACGTAGACGAGAGTAAGATCACGGATAGCAAAGTGAACAGCTAAATTACAGGTTTTCGAAATGTTAGAATTCTTCTGGGATTATCAATCATGATGGTATGCAGTTCTTTTTCTGAGATTCCCTCTTTGATTAAATGAGGGATGAATTCTTCTATAATATAAGAATAACCTGTGCCACCGTATCGTTTTAACTGGACCTTAGTACATATGTCTTGCGACAAAAGAATTCTGTTTAAGAATCCTTGGCTGATTAGAAACTTAACTGCTTTAGCAACAAGAGCGCTGCCTGACATCCAAAGGTAATCTGCCCATGGCTGATTCCCGTCTTGCGGTCCCCATGTTAAATGAGCTGCCGCACGGCCTAAAAGATCAAATTGTATATATACTCCTCTATTTAACAGTTTAATCATTTGGTCGTTATCTCCAGCAATGAGGTCACTGTGACCGAAGATAGTACGGGATAATTCAGCTCCTTCCTCTTTGATCGTGTCGGCCGTCAGGTGCTTCTCTAAGTTACGGCCTCCCCAATGCAGAGATATAGCAGCTCCGGTCACCCTGCTGGCTCTCGCGGCAGCTTTTATCACTTTCAATTCCATAGGATCCATAGGATCACTTACACCGATTTCACCAATAATTCCGGATCGGATATTTGAGTTGCCAACGCCTATTGTTACATCGTTAATTATTATATCAGCAAGATCTTGAATACTAAGTTTGCTCATCGCTTCATCATACGAATTCTTAGTGTACCAACCAGAGCCCATTATTATTTGCAGGCCGGTACTTAAAGCTATTCTACGGAGAGCTTCTGGGTCTCGTCCAACACCAATGCTAGTGAGGTCTACTAAGGTGGATCCACCTCCAAACTTGAATTCCATCACTTCAGCAATTGAGAGTTTCTCATCATGTAAAAAGTATTGATCTCGTATGAATGGATGATCTACGGTGGCCTGGGAGAGATTATCTAAGCCCAGAGGCTGATCCCAAAATGCTGCCTCTGTAGCGGGAGTTTCCAATCCTGGCTTACGCGTCCAACTGGGCATAGGAGTAACCACTAGATGTTCATGCATAAGCGTTATACCTAAATCTGCAGGATTAACAGGACCTAATACGGACAGTGCCTTCCCTTCTAGATTTGGTATGGATTTAGAGTTCATCGATTCCCATATTTCCTTTAGGTACAATCCACCTATTGTGGTTCCGCAAAAGTTAGTATCCTCTTGGGATTTTCCACCATGATTGTATTAATTTGCTTGTCATTCACGCCCAGTTTTTTCAGGTTGGGCAGAAAATGTTCTAGCAAAAAGGAATACCCAGTTCCTCCGTGGCTTTTCAGTTGTTTCTTTTGACAAACATCCTGAGACAAGATAATACGTTCGATATAGCCTAGTTCTATTAGTTTGCAAACTGTATCAGCGATAAGAGCATTGAGGCTAGCCTCTGTGTAGTCTAACCAAGGTGAGTCAGGATTAGGATTGCCCCATGAAAGAGGTACATCAACTCGTCCAGTTATGTCGAATTCGATATATATTCCACGTTCCAGAAGTCGTGACAGTTGATCTAGGTCATCAGCAATGAGATCGCTATGTCCAAAAACTGTTCTCGAGAGATCACCACCTTCATCCTGAATGATGTCTGCCATTTGTTTTTTTTCGTTTTTGGTACCGCCCCAGTGTATAGATATGGGAGCGCCGGTAGCCCGACTTGCTCTTGCCGATGCTTGCATCACTTTAATTTCATTAGTTGTTAAGGGTTCTCCTTGGATACCTACTTCTCCGATAATTCCGGAACGAATCCCAGAGTTTCCTACACCTACGGTAATATCACGTATTATCGTTTCTTCAAGATCTGTAACCGTAAGTTCGTCCATATTGGGTGGATAAAGATCCTTAATATACCAACTAGAACCCATAACAACGTTTAAACCAGTGGCATTTGATACACGAAGCAAAGCATGAGGATCCCGCCGGATTCCAATATTGGTTACGTCTACTAATGTTGATCCTCCGTAATACCTAAATTCCATAGCCTCTGGTGTTACCAGTTTTTCATCGTTAAACCTGAAGTTGTCGTCAATGCCTCTTCGGTACCTACGATTGAATTCAAGATTCTCAATTGTGAGCTTTTGATCGAATTTGGCTGCAATAGTGGCAGGAGTTGAAGTTGTAGGCATTCTGGTACTTGCGTCGCCCCATATGAATAAATGCTCATGAAGAAGGGTGATGCCTAATTCATCAGGGTCAATGGGTCCTTTGACGGTCATTGCCTTGCCAGCGTTATTGGGACTAAATTCTTCTAAACGAAATACCATGACTTATTCTCCTTGGGAACAAATGTTATGTAGGAGTATCGTTTTATAATTAAGTAAGTGATAATTCTTGCTTGACTTCAGATATGGTCTTGTCCATTACTGAGATCAACTGATCAACTTCATCTCGAGTGATACATAACGGCGGGCAGACCACAAGATGTTCGTTGCTTCCTCTCGCAAGTATAAGACCGTTTTCGAACAGTCTATTATTTAATAGCGTACCAAAATTGGTTTCCGGGTCGATAGATTCTCTGCTTTCGCGGTCTTTATGGAAAACGACACCGGCAAATAATCCCTTTGCCCTGACATCTCCTATGATGTGATGTTTACCCTTCAATTCCTGAAGACCGTCTAATAGATAACTACCCATTTCCACTGAATTAGTTAGAAGGTTTTCACTTTCGATTATTCGTATGTTTTCCAGGGCAGCGGCTGCACATGCAGGATGACCTCCGTGTGTGAATATATGACGGAAAGTCACATCTTCGCTACCTACAAACACATCGGCAATGGACTTTCGGGCGATTGCACCACTCATAGGCAAGTATCCACTTGTAAATCCCTTTCCCATAGACATAATATCTGGTGTTATTCCCCAATGTTCACATGCAAACATTTTGCCGGTTCTTCCGAATCCTGTAACAACCTCATCTGCAATTAGTAGGACACCATTCGTGTCACAGATGTCTCGTAACATTGGCCAGTATTCATCTCCGGGAATAGCAGCACCGTTACTAGCGCTGATTGGTTCAGCTATTACAGCAGCTATTGATCTGGGACCGTAAAACTTAATTGCATCAGCCACTGCGTTAGCGCATCTTACCGAACATTCATAAGGTGTCGTACCTCCCAATGGACAACGATAGGGATCTGGTGTTGGAACATGGACCACTCCAGGCATCACCGGTTCATATGGTTCATTAGAACTAACTCCACCTCCTAAGCTAAGAGTAGCAAACGTCCCTCCATGGTAAGATTGTTGCCGGCTAATGAAACGATATCGTGTAGGCTCACCCATCCTGTGGTGATAGGATTTAACCAGTTTAATTGCTGTCTCATTTGCTTCAGAACCACCAGAAGTAAAAAACACACGAGAAAGATCGCCGGGTGTAATATCGGATAATTTCTCTGCCAGTTGCATTCCTGGTATGGTCGCAGAGCCCCATGGCATGAAACTTAGATCCTTCATTTGTTCGTATACAACGTCTGCTATCTCGGGCCGCCCATATCCGATATTTCTTACAGCTAGTCCAGCATGGCCGTCTATATATTCACGGCCGTCACTGTCCCGCACAATCGATCCTTTTCCGCTGACAATAACTCGGGGTCCACCCTTCTCAGCCATTTCACTTGGCTCTCTACCGTATATCCAGAGATGCTCCAAAGAACTATCTTTCAGTCTCCTAATTTCTCCGCTGTCCAGTTTACTCATTTCCACTCCCTTTCAAAGAATGAAGGACTATCAGGTTTATTGAACGGATATACCAAATAGGGAGGCTTACTAGCCTCCCTATTTGGTATATGGTCGATTAAAGAATTAACAAAAAGGTTAATCAGATCGCCACGTATTATAGAAGTGGAATCCACCACCCAGCAGGGTTAGATTTCTTATATCACTTTGGTGGTAGTGAATTCTTTGGAACATGCCGAAGCTTATAGTAGGAACTTTATCAGCAAACATGACATTGATTTCGTCAACTATAGCTCGTTTCTGATCTTCGTCTATAGCAGAGATAAAGTCCTTCTGGATTTGTTGCATTTCGGCGTCTTCAAAAGGCACAACGAAAGTACCAGCTAACATTGGGTCAAAAGCTGGGCTTCCTCTAAATCCGAGGCCCCACCGGTCTGCTAGTATATTGTACGTTTCTTCCCTGATGCGGCCGATTATTGTTGCCCAGTCCTGTGCAGGGAAATCAACATTTATACCAATAGATTCAAGTAGAGCGGCTATCACTACACCAGTAGCATTGAGATCTTGGATGTCAGTGGGTGCCCATATTACTACGGGTTCTCCATCGTATCCTGCCTGTGCTAGCAGTTCACGAGCAAGGTCTGGGTTACGTTGATCGTACCATTCATCTGCTGCGTTGCTTGTCCAGGCTGTACCACAGACGTATCTAGAAGAGCAGCGGACCCAGAAATCTCGGGGAGCGTTAGCATCCATAACGTGTTCGATGTTAACAGCCGCTTGTATAGCTTGCCTTACTAGTACGTTGTCAGTTGGTGAAAGTTTCGTATTGAAGTCGATAGTAGGTATATTACCTGTGTCTGTAATTACTCTGTTAACACTTTTGTCAGGATCTAATACAGAAGCGAAGTTGTGAGGAACCTCAGTCACAACGTCTACTTGACCAGTCCTCAACGAAGCGACCTTGGTTTCTACAGCTGGTACTTCTAGGAACTCGATTCTGTCGAAGTATGCAACCTTCTTACCAGTCTTTCCGTCAGACGGTTTATCGCTGGCAATATATCCTTCATGCCTTTCGAGTATGATCCTGTCACCACGTATCCAATTTTGTAGATAGTAAGGACCCGTGCCGAGTGCGCATTCCGCACCAAAATCTGTGCTATATGGAACCTTGGCGCATTCCTCTGTATATATCATCGCCGGTTTTCCAGTGGTGGCCATAGCTCCAAACAACACACCAAAGGGTTCGCTGAATGTGAATTGAACGGTATCTCCATCGATTTTCTTGAGTCCGTCTTTTCCACCTACTAGGAACCCTGTCGCGAGTTTCCCGCCTCCACTTGCGTCAAACCATCGATAAAGGGATTGGACCACGGCATCCGACGTTAACATGTCCCCAGTGTGGAACTGAGCTTCTCGGAAATTCAGAGTTAGAACTAAGCCGTCACCGGTTAGATCCCAGTCAGAAACTAGTTCTGGTTCACCACTTAAGTTGCTATCCCAACCGAATGGTCTCTCGTAGAGATGCTCACCTGGGTAGCCACTACCTGAGGCATTTGTGAAACTTCTGTCAAGAGACGGAGGACTTCCTCTGGATATCATCTTGAGTGTCCCTCCCATAACGGGATCTGTTTTCACGACGGCAGTAGGGACAACTCTAACCATCGGAGCCGATGTGGGCGTTGGAAGGGGCGCTTGAGATCCCCTAGCTGGTTTCGCTGTGGCCGCTGGCAAAGCGCTTGCAGGCTTACTAGGCGATTGAGTCTGGCCTGTCGTTCCTTTGGCTTTTTCAGCAGGGGCAGCAGCAGCAGCTTCCTTAGCTGCTTTCGGGGCTGCAGGCGCTTCGGCTTCACCGCAAGCGGCCAGAAGACCCGAGAATACCAAGACCGTAAATGCTATAAATATCATTTTCCTGAGTTTCAATATGCTCTCCTTAACGAGACTAAGATTGGGGCCACAGAAAGACCCAGCATATTGCTGGGTAAAACTACAGCCATGACCCGGCAGTATAACAGAGTCTATCTCCATGTCAAGGTTCAATGCATCGATTTAGATGGGACTTGATTGTTCTTCGTAACTTAAATACCGTATATATTATTCGAGAATATATTTACTTTAATCGAAAATTATTGAATCATTGCTTAATAGATATCGTTTTTGCGAAATCCATGTCTTTTAGTTTATGGGATATTTAATTCGTAATCCTTAGGAATAACTCAGATATAAAGATGCAATTCATATACTTGAACACCCTAATTTTGTTAATGGTCATTTCCTTGTCTTGTAAGACTGAAGTTGAAGACAATTTGATTACCTCAACATCGAATGTTGTTCCATTTAGTAACGTTGCGGAAACAGCTTTAACAGACGGCTATCAATTATGGAACGATAGACCAGGAGTAGTGGTTTTTGATTATGATCGAGATGGCGACCAAGACTTGTATTTTACTCAGAGGGCGGGTAACGGGAATCTCTTGTATAGAAATGATGGTCACGCCAAGTTTACAGATGTCGGGAAGGACGCTGGTGTTGCAGCTTTTGATAGTAACAGTACTGGAGCGGTGGCATGCGATGTTAATAACGACGGATATCAAGACCTATACGTAGGTGCATGGGGGGACAGTAAGGATAAATTAGGATTTAGATCTCCTAGTGAAGGTCAGGGCAACACTGACAGCCTCTTTCTGAATAATAGAGATGGATCGTTTAAAGATATAACGGAGGAAGCTTTTGGTGCTGATGTTAATATACGTTCCACAACCAGTTTGGCATGTGCTGATATAGACAATGATGGCTGGATTGATATTTATGTGGGTAATTTGATGTCCGAAGATTTTCGTGATTTCAAGTCTTCATCTCATCCTGGGCATTACAATATGTTGTATCTCAATAATGGAGACCTTACCTTTGAGGAGATATCCAAAGCTGCAGGTGTGGCCGGTCCTCAGATACTTATGAATGACCATGCCGGAATGCCAATTCGTTTCGTCGACATACGATCTGGAGAGGAATTCGTAGGATACGATCCGACCAAACTTGATGGTCGAGGTAATCAAATTGGAGAACCCACAGGGCAAACTCATTCTGTCCTCTTTATGGATTATGATAAAGATGGTGATCAGGATATTTGGATAGCCAATGACGGAGATAGAATCCATTTATTTCGCAACGATTCTGTCCTTAACAATATCGAATTCAAAGATATATCCGCTTTGACAGGGATTGATATCGTAGGAGCGTGGATGGGATTTGCTGTTGCTGATTATGATGGTGACACTGATCTCGACGTATTTATTACCAATATGGGGTTTCATCCACGGACCAGAAAACCAAGACAAGAACCTAGCGGTTCTTGTGAATACCACGAACAGTTCGTTTGGGGAACGTGTTTACATTTCTTCCTTGAAAATAATAGACTTAATCCACGTGACGGTACAGGTCCGATGGAAGTTTTCACAGATATTACTCAAGAAATTGGAGTAATACCTAGTCCATATATGCCACCAAGATCTTTAGATCCTTCTAATATACATGCCGATCAAGAACAACCTTTAGGCTTAGGCGCCTATGAATTTGGGTTCGGGGCGACCTTCTTCGATTATGATAACGATGGTGATCAAGATTTATATTGGTTAGGATCGACCATTGCTAGAGGTGAGGCTCCAGGAGGACAGATATTTCCTTCGGCTGGACGTATGTTGCGCCGCGTCAATAGTGGATTTGAAGATATAACTGTTCGAGCTCGACTTCTCGATATCACTGGCGTGTATTATCGTCTGTTAGGTCAAGAAGATAACCTTGAGGAGCTTAGAATCTCTCCAAAATTCCACGAAAATGGTAAAGGGTTAGCTCATGGAGATTTGAATAACGATGGCTATTTAGACTTGGTTGGAACTAATAGTAGTGGGGATAAATATCGAACGGATAAACCATCAATTGCGATGATGGATAAAGTTCCTGGTCCAATTTTCGTGTGGATGAACGGTGGAGGAGATAACAACTGGATCACTGTTAGGTTAAAAGGTCGAATGGCTGTGGACGGTACAGGTAGTAATGCGGATGGCATAGGTTCAAGAGTTTACTTAAGGACAGTATCACCTAATAACAGCAACCAAGTCCTTGTGCAAGTCCAAGAAGTACGGGCGGGATCTAGCTATTTATCAATGGACAGTACAGAGCTTGAGTTTGGGGTTGGAGATGCTGTTAGAATCCAAGAAATAGAGGTGCATTGGCCTAGCGGGAAGAAACAGACCCTGAGAGAGATAACGGTAAATCAAGTAATTGAAATAACAGAGCCTCGTTTTTAGCTCAGGCACTCCTCCCAGTAGATATGGAGCGGGGGACGGGATTCGAACCCGCGACACCCTGCTTGGAAGGCAGGAACTCTACCGCTGAGTTACCCACGCTTATTATCAAGGATAAAGTCGTCGACGGTCATCGTCAACCACAATATCGGTTATATGCTGTTAGATCATATAAAATTCTAACTTTCAGGTCATTTACGCAGACACTTCATTAATTATGACATATTTCCCCAGTTATAACCTGTTTTCAGGTCGGCCTCTAGAGGAACAGCCAGTGTCATTGCTGAAGGCATCAAATCTAGCAGAATCAGTTTTAATTGCTCTAATTCATTTTTTGGAACTTCGAAAATTAGTTCGTCATGCACTTGAATGATCATTTTAGATCTAAATGCCAGATCATCGATCCTGCGTTGAATATTTATCATAGCAATTTTAATAATATCCGCTGCGGTACCTTGTATTGGCATATTGATTGCCATACGCTCACCAGCTGCTCGTACAGCGTAATTACTGGACTCAACTTCGTTAATATACCTCCTACGCCCTAACAAGGTCTCTACAAACCCTCTCGATCGCACTATTCCCTTAGTCGAATCGATGTAAGTACGGACCCTAGGATATTTGCCAAAATAGGTCTCTATGAATTCAGACCCTTCCTTTCTACTTAATCCAGTTTGTTGCTCAATCCCGTAGGCACTGAGTCCATATAAGACACCAAAATTCATTATTTTAGAAATTCTTCGCATATCGTCAGTCACTTTATTTATGGGGACTCCATAAACTGATGCGGCTGTTGACGAATGTATGTCTTCTTGATTATGGAAAGCTTTAATGAGACTAGGGTCTTGAGAAAAATGAGCCAGTACCCTTAACTCGATTTGAGAATAATCAGCACTGAGTAGAATCTGTTTGGGAGCATTTTCCGCTACAAAAGCTGTTCGCACCTTGTTTCCCAGACTGGTCCTAACGGGGATGTTTTGTATGTTGGGATCGTTGCTGGAGACGCGGCCAGTTGAAGATCCAGTTTGATTGTAACTCGTGTGAATTCGTCGTGTTTTATTATTAACTAATTTTGGTAATGAATCTACATAGGTAGATTTAAGTTTTGAGAGTTGGCGGTAAGTCAATACGTCATCTAGAATTGCTAAGGCCCGTGTATCCGCATCTGGAATCTTCCCGTGTCTCAATCGATCCTTAAGTGACTCCAGTGATGATGCATCAGTTGAAAATCCAGTCTTTGTTTTCTTTGTGCCCGGGAGTTTTAGATATTCGAAAAGAACTTCACTCAGTTGGACAGGGGAGTTCAAATTAAATTCATGGCCTAACAAATTGAAGACGTTAGTTTTTATTTTGTCAAGATGGGATCCTAATTCTACAGACATAGGAGGCAAGACTTCAGGATCAAGAGCGACACCATTTAGTTGCATTTCAACTAAAACGGGTATGAGGGGCATTTCCACTTCATGGAACACGCGATTGAGTCGTTTATCTTGGATTTCTTTTTTCAGTAAGTGATACAGTCTTAGAGTGAAGTCTGCGTCTGCTGCCGCGTAAGGGAAAGCTTTGTTAATTTCTACCTCCCTCATTGTAATTTGAGTTTTCCCAGAGCCAATGAGAGTTTTGATGGGCGTCATTTCTTCACCAAAAAATTCAATCGCTAATGCCTTTAATCCTATATTTCTTCTTCCCGTTAAATGAGCGGCTAGCATGGTGTCGAAAATGGAAGACCCTAGGTCAACATCGTAATTTTTAAATATGGACATATCGTAGTTGAAATTGTGTGCCACCTTCACTATATCTTCCCTGCAAAGTAGTGGGCGTAATTTTTGTAGGGCAAGATTCATTTGTATTTGCTTGCCTTTGTTGTGGCCTAATGGAATGTACCAAGCCTTTCCTGTTTTTGTCGAAAACGAAACCCCGACTAGTTCAGCGGCAAAAGGATTAGTAGAAGTCGTTTCGGTGTCTAGTGCAATTACCTTGCTTTCAGACAGTTCAGATATCATCGCACTAAGTCTGGATTCGTTGTCAACTAAAATATATTCGGTATGAACTCCAGCACCTAAGTTGCTGTTTCTTGACTCTGTTTCTGTGACATGAAGGTTAAGAGGTTCAGGAATTCGAGAGGTCATTGATGAGAATTCAAGTTCGCGAAGTAAATCTATGACCGCCGTTCGCTTGTAGTCGAGAAAATGCGAGTTTTTAAGGTCTAACGTGACTGGAACTTCACGCGAGATAGTCGTTAGCCATTTGCCTAGTTGCACACGTTCGCGATTTTCTCGTAGGACCTTCTGAAATCTAGTAGGGATAACCTCTTCTATATTCTCAAATATTCCTTCGATACTCTTGAATTGATTCAACAGACGTGTCGCTGTTTTAATTCCAACACCGGGCACTCCTGGAATATTGTCTGATTGATCACCTTCCATGGCCTTTATATCAGGGATAGTTTCAGGGCCAAGACCTCCATAGCGTTCTTTGACAGTTGTTTCGTTATATATTTTTTGCCTTCGTGTCCCATAATTCAACAGAACTCGAACCTTTGGAGATACAAGTTGTAGGATGTCAGTATCACCAGTGAGAACTATAGTGTCGATATTGTAATTCTCAGCTTGCTTACACAGAGTTCCTAGAACATCATCCGCTTCATAACCTTCCATTTCGTATATTGGAACATTGAACGAAGACATTAATTGACGCACACGAGTGAATTGATTGATTAAGGACTTAGGCGTAGGAGGCCTGTTAGCTTTGTATTCTTTGTATTTGAGATGCCTAAATGTTGGCTTGGGTAAGTCAAAAGTAACAGCTATATTGGTTGGCTTGTATGTGTTGTAAGCATTTAAGAAAGTGTTAAGGAATCCATATACGGCACTGGTTTCTTCACCTGTACTTTTTATGCTCAACGGATTGTCTTTAAAGGCATGATATGATCTGTGAACTAAGAAACTACCGTCAATTAGGATAAGGTTTTTGTCATTGTCGGTGGTTAATTCGATATTTGCTTCTGGGGTCATGTATTTCTCCACCAATGATGGGTTCTGTCGAGACAGTCAGTCAGCAAATCAATATTATTACCGGGTTTAGTTGTAAGTTACTGGCCTAAACCAATTTATGCATCGTTATCATAATCAATTTTCCAACATTTAGTTTAATAGCCCACTTATGTGTTTTCCGGCTTTTAGCAATTCTAAGGCCTCTGTTGGTGATGCACCTTCAGCGTATATACGCAATAGAGGCTCTGTGCCTGAAAACCTGATCAGGAGCCAATAGCCGTCATCTAAGAGGAATTTAAGACCATCGCTATTGTCTATATTCGTTACGGGTCTCCCCGCCAGCGAAGTTGGGTTGGAGATTTGAACACGCTCTGATATAGATTCCCTTTCCCCAGGTTCAAAAGATAAATCGCACCGGTTAAAATAGTATGGCCCAGTTTTGACTCTCAGTGAGTCTATAAGTTCACTGAGTGATTTGCCGGTCTTAACCATTAGCTCTAGTATAAGCATCCCACTTAATATACCGTCTCGTTCTGGTATACTACCACGGAATGCGTATCCACCACTCTCTTCGCCTGCCGCCAATGCATTTTCTCTTATCATGGTAGGCCCTAGATATTTAAAACCGACTGGTGTCGTAAACACAGGGACATTATATTCTTCCCCCAGCCGATCTATCATACTGGTCATAGTGAGGGACTTAACTAACGGTCCGGTTCTGCCTAGGATTTCCAGTTGGTGGAAACATAGTAGAGCGAAGACTTCAATTGTGGATACGAAATTGCCATTATTATCTATAACACCAAGCCTGTCTCCGTCACCATCAGTGGCCAAACCAATATTTGCTTGATTATCTGTCACTTTCGTTATGAGATTTCTCAAATTAGATTCAATAGGTTCAGGCTGAATCATACCAGGGAACGACGGATTTTTCTGGTCATGTATTTCAACAATGGTGGTAGATCCTCCTTCTAACAGGCCTTTGAAATATCCAGCCCCCGATCCAAACATTGAGTCTACGATAATATTTAGTCCAGAATCCCGGATGGCTTTGATATCGATTTGGCTAGCGATGTGTGACAAGTATAATGGCACAGGGTTGAAATATTCTAATAGACCCGACGATAAAGCATGGTCAAGCGGCAGTTTAGAGTTTTCATGTATTACCGACACCTTTGAAATTTGTTTCTCCAGTTCTGCAATGATATCTGAAGATGCGCTTCCACCATAATCAGGTTTATATTTAAATCCATTCCATTCAGGAGGATTATGACTCGCAGTGATGACACATCCTGCAGCTGCATCGTGTGACACAAGGTTATAGGATATAGCGGGAGTCGACGCCACTCTGTCACAAAGCAGAGTAGGGATTCCATTGGCTACAAATATTCTTGCAGCGGTATTTGCGAAGCTCTCTGAGCCAAATCGTGTGTCATAACCGATAACGACCCCTCGCGACGATTGTCCTGTTTCCTTTAAATAATTGGCCGTTCCTTGTGCACATATACTTAGATTGGCAAAAGTAAAATCATCTGCGATTACTCCTCTCCATCCGTCCGTACCAAACCGTATTGCCATTAATCGTCCTTCGTATTATTCTACTTATACTCTTACTCTTTAATGGTTGTGTGGAATCTGCAGTCAATCGCTAGTCCGGTTCTATTTAAAGGCTTCGCTTTTTAGTAAAGACGCTTTATCTGTACGCTCCCATGGAAGATCTAAATCATCTCTTCCAAAATGTCCATACGTAGCAGTTTGTCTGTAAATAGGGTTTCGTAAATTCAGATCTCTTATTATTGCTCCTGGCCTTAAGTCAAAATGTTTGTCGATCAGCTCAACAATTCGATCATCGGGAATCTTGTTCGTACCAAAAGTCTCTACGGATATGGATGTTGGCTTAGCCATACCGATTGCATAAGAAACCTGGATCTCTAAACGTTCACAAAGTCCGGCGGCTACAATATTCTTAGCCACGTATCGTGATGCATATGCCGCAGATCGATCAACTTTCGTAGGATCTTTGCCGGAAAATGCCCCTCCTCCATGTCTGGCGAACCCACCGTATGTGTCGACGAGTATTTTCCGTCCTGTTAAACCTGTGTCGCCCACGGGACCTCCTATGACAAACCTGCCCGATGGATTAATGACATACTTGGTATCGTCATCTAATAAGGCTTCGGGCACAATTTCTTTCGCCACATGTTCAATAAGATCTTTTTCAATGACTTTCTGACTAACATCGGGATTATGTTGAGAACTTAGAACGATTGTGTGTACTCTCTTTGGTTTACCATATGCGTATTCCACAGTTACTTGAGATTTACCATCTGGTCTTAAATATGGCAGAAGTCTATCTTTTCGTACTTGCGCCATTTTTTGGCAGAGTCGATGAGATAGAGCTATAGGAAGAGGTAAGAATTCGGGGGTTTCATTGCTGGCGAATCCTACCATCATACCTTGATCACCAGCGCCCAGAGTTTCTATCTCATGGCTCTCGTCTCCATGCGTTCCTCTGACCTCTAATGACTTAGTTACGCCCTCAGAAATGTCATGCGATTGACCTTGAATGGATAGCATTACGCCACATGATTGGTGGTCAAAACCATATGTTGAGTCTATGTATCCCACATCTCGTATTGTGTGCCTCGCTATCTCTGGTATGTCGACGTATACGTCTGTAGTGATTTCACCCATCACTATAACCAAACCGGTGGTAACGCAAGTTTCGCAGGCAACTCGAGCTAAAGGATCTCGGGAAATAATAGCGTCTAAAACTGCGTCGGATATTTGGTCACATAGTTTATCTGGATGGCCTTCAGTCACTGATTCGGACGTGAATAAGTAGGACGATGAATCACTAAAGCTCATTTTTCCTCCTTTGGTTTTCTATAGGTTTACTCTTAAATAGGATTGTTACGTTATTGGGTCCTTTACTATAGTTTGTTTAGGTGCCAAGTTCCCAACTATTCAAATACTTTTCTTGTTCCTTAGTAAGATTGTCTATTTTAATACCCATTGACAGAAGTTTGAGTCTACCTACTTCCTGATCAATCGATTCAGGTACCGCATGGACTTTGGGGCTTAGAGGAGCTGGGCTAATGGCGAGATGTTCTACGGATAGGGCTTGATTAGAAAAACTCATGTCCATAACGGCAGAAGGATGTCCTTCTGCTGCTGCGAGATTAATAAGACGGCCTTCGCCTAGTAGGTAAACGCGTTTATTGTTTTCGAAAGTGTACTCTTCTACGAGATCACGTACTTCCTTTTTAGAGGTAGACAATTCTTCCAGTGCTTCGATATTTATTTCTACGTTAAAGTGTCCACTATTGGCTATTATGGCTCCATCTTTCATGAGCTGTATATGCTGTCGATCGATAGCTTTCAGACCCCCGGTCAGAGTAATGAAGATATCTCCAACTTTCGATGCCTCTACCATGTTCATTACTTGATGGCCATCCATTGCGGCTTGAAGTGCTTGAATCGGGTTCACTTCCGTAACGATAGTTTGAGCTCCCATTCCGCTTGCTCTGGAAGCCACGCCTTTCCCGCACCATCCATATCCAGCGATAACGACTTTTTTACCCGACCAAAGTATGTTGGTGGCGCGTGTTATCCCGTCAAGAGTGCTCTGACCGGTTCCATATCTGTTGTCGAAGAAGTGTTTGGTTTCAGCATCATTTACTGATATGATCGGATATCGTAATTTTCCTTGATTCGCCAGACTTTTCAGTCTTATTACGCCTGTGGTGGTTTCCTCTGTTCCACCAATAATATTAGGTATAAGCTCGGTACGGTCTCTATGAAGAGTAGCCACAACGTCTGCACCGTCATCTAACGTTATATTAGGGCGATGGTCCAACACTCTCTGAATATGTTGATAATAGGTGGCGTCATCTTCGCCGTTTATCGCATATGTAGTTACGCCATACTCTTTAACCAATGCTGCTGCCACGTCGTCTTGTGTACTCAATGGGTTGCTGGCACATAAGAATACTTCGGCGCCACCATCTTTTAGCGTGAGCATTAAATTCGCTGTCTCAGTAGTCACGTGAAGGCATGCCGCAATTTTAAGACCCTGTAGTGGGGTGTCTTTTGCGAAACGCGCTCTAATCTGATTGAGAACTGGCATTTCCCTTGCCGCCCAATTTATCCTTTTAATACCTTCTGATGCTCTAGAAAGATCAGAAACATCGCCTTCTTTTTCTGTTAATGATGTCACAGTTCCACTCCTGTTTATTTAGTATCAAACTTCATTTAGTCACGATTCCTGAATTTACCGAAGGGAAGGAATCAGATTCTTCTATCGGTCCAAATTTAGACATGGCCCATAATTGATTGTATCTTGCAGTTACATCGGCTAACTTTAGTGCATCTAATCCATGTACGCTGAAATTCTGAACAGCATATGCACCCATTAAGGACCCGATAATTGTTGCACGTCTGAGATTGATATCGTCTATCTTGCCCTCGTTAGCGGCTAAAACACCCATGAAGCCTCCTGCAAATGAGTCACCAGCCCCTGTGGGATCTATAACATTATCAATGGGATATGCTGGGGCAATAAATATTGAATCTTCATTGAACAAAGTTGCACCATATTCACCTTTTTTAACTACTACAATAGCTGGTCCCATGTTCTGGATTTGCCTTGCAGCCCTGATTATATTAGTTTCGCCAGTGAGACTAAGGAGTTCGGTAGCGTCAATGAAAAGTATGTCTACTTCCCGGATAACTTTGATGAGAGAAGCTTTACTACTTTCGATCCAGAAATTCATGGTGTCTAATGCAGTAAGTCGTGGACGTTTCTTCATCTGGGTGAGCACATCTAGTTGGAGTTCCGGATCAATATTTGCGAGAAAGAGGTAAGGGGATTCAATGTGAGATAGGCCTAATTTAGGCGAAAAGTCTGAAAAAACATTGAGATCAGTCCTCAAGGTTTCTCTGTTGTTAACATCTTTACCATATACCCCTGACCACCTGAATGTCTTACCTGATTTAATTTCTAGTCCGGACAGGTCTATCGCGTGAGAGTTGAACATATCTATATCTTGCTCTTTGAAGTCATTTCCAACTATTGCAATAAGTTTTACCTCAGTAAAATAGCTGCTGGCGATGGAAAAATAGGATGCAGATCCTCCTAGAACATCGTTGCGCCGTTCTGAATGAGTTTCAATAGTGTCGTATGCTACGGAACCTACTACTAAAAGACTCATTCATAGAACTCGCAGTTCTGTTTATTATGGTCATCTAGAATATTAATCATGATTGGGTAAGTTATCCTTTTTATATCTCTATACCTTTAATTTTTGTATGATCAACTTAGTCTATTTCTTATATCGCTTACGATTCAGCACCGTAGCTCGTGGCATAGCCCTTTTCTATCCAGACACTCGTTCCTTCTTCAATATTAAATAGTAGTTCTGAGGGCAATCCCATAGCGGCTGCCATCTCGCAGGCTAGACCACTTCTTACACCGGCGGCACAAATAAACAGTAGTTTCTTGTTCTCTGGGAGTTCGTCAATTCTCCCTAGAATATCGTCGACAGGTATAAACAGGGCATTACGTATATGTCCTTCGGCATATTCATCCGGTCGGCGTACGTCAACAAATGTCACATCTTCGTCGTCGAATAGTTCCGAAGCCTCGTCGACGCTAATCCTTTGATAAGGCTCTCCTGGATCTTGTCTTGGCATGTTAGTCTCCTCCTGTTAGATTGTTTCAAGGTTATATATATTTTCTGGTTATTAATGAGATTTTGTCTAGTACCTTATGGGGAATTTCCCCTCGTTGAGTCATAATTGCTCCTTCAAGTGCTGAAGCACATTCGCATTTTCTATCGGCCGGGATCATCTTTATTATATCTTTGGCCGTGGACATGGCTATAGCTGTATTTTTTTTCACGTTTCCAGCGACCATTACGGCGGTCACTTCTTCGGATGGTGTACGCCAAACATCGTAGTCTGTAACTAGTGCCATTGTACTGAAACATATCTCGGCCTCACGAGCTAGTTGTGCTTCTGGTAGAGTTGTCATGCCGATTATCGAGGCATTCCATGATCTATATATAGAAGACTCTGCTTTTGTTGAAAATTGAGGCCCCTCTATGACAACAAGTGAACCTCCAATGCGTAATCTTGTATTCAGTTGTAATGCAGAGTCGAGAGGGAATAATAAACGATATTTTCTGTATAAACTAGTAAGTTCTTTACAAAAGGGTTCCGCTAATCCGACATGAGCAACTATCCCGTTTCCAAAAAAGGTATTAAGTCGCTGTTTAGTACGATCTATTAATTGGTCTGGAATTACTATGTCTAATGGTGCAATATCTTCTTGTAAGCTCCCTACTGCGTTTATAGAAATGATACGCTCCACACCCAGAGATTTCAGGGCGTAAATATTAGCTCTATAGGGTATCTCATTGGGTAGTAAATGGTGTCTTTTACCGTGTCTAGGTAAAAAGGCTACTTTAACGTTTTCGAGTCTTCCAGTTACTAAAGTGTCGCTCGGTTTACCAAAAGGAGTATCTATTTTAATTGGCTCAACCGAAGATAATCCATCCATATCGTAAAGTCCAGATCCACCTATGAGGGCTATTTTGATATCAGACAAATTGTGCTCCCAAATCACAAGGGCAATTTGCCCTAAAACGATCTGAGCCGGCTAACATTTGTGGCCAGTGGCCAAACGGCGTAGCTGTGTATATTAGGTGACACGTAAGAAAAAATATCATTTGAGTCAATTTGGTAGAAGAGAATAAATAACCGAAAGACGTTCTTGTGTGAGTTAAATGAAACCTAAGAGTAAACAAATTTGAACCTTCAAATTGTGACTTGGGTTCACTCGTCGTATTTGACACTTCGCCAGACACGTCGGTTTTGTCCATATGAACGGTTCCCGGGTTCCACGAGGCCGATCCCTCAACCTCTATTGATAAGAGCTAAGACTACTATTTAATTTTATCTTTGTAAATTAATGCTACTATGGGGCAGAATAGGTGTCAAGATTATAGATTAGGGCTACTTAATGGTAATTAAATGTTTACTGAAAACACTTAATTACCATTAAGAAATTAGACCCTTAGGAGACTTCTGGATTCGCTTTATTAACGAAGTTGAGGCTCTGTATGGTAGCATCGGGTTAAGCAACAGTTAACAGATAGGATATAATGTTGTCGTAAGTCGCTATTGGGATTGACATGGTTTTAATTTTATTACGGTCCTAATCTAGCAAACAGCTGTATGGGCAACAAATACATTTTTGGGAGTTGAAATGATTTACGAAATACGTACTTATAATCTCAAACCGCGATCAATACCCGAATTTTTGCGTAGGACCGGAGAGATGATAGATGGGAGAGTAGTCTATTCTCAACTGGGAGGCTTTTGGTATTCAGAGATTGGGCCACTCAATCAGGTCGTTCATATTTGGCCATACGAAGATTTAAACCATAGAGCATCCATTCGTGCTCAAGTTGTGTCTGACAGGATATGGCCACCAGACAATAATGAATTCTTGATTGACATGAACACAGAGATATTCAATCCTGCTCCCTTCATGACGCCACTTGGAAAGAGAAGCATAGGTCCAATATATGAGATGCGAACATATTTTTATCCCAGTGGTACTATCCCTCAAGTATTAGAAGCCTGGGATAAGTCTATAGAGGAGCGGCAAAAGTTATCGCCGTTGGCAGGATGTTGGTATTCAGAGATTGGGAATTTGAATAAGCTCGTGCATTTGTGGGCGTATGGTAGTTTGCAAGAAAGAACGAACATTCGCTTAGAAGCTGTAGAAAAGGGTATATGGCCCCCAAAGTCTCCTGTAGCACCTGTTAGCCAGGAAAGTAAAATTCTTCTACCTGCTGACTTTTCTCCTATGACATGACATCCTAGATTTGAAAGAATTAGTCAAGGAATCTGTTAGGTGAAAAAGGTTCTATTGGAATATCCGATGATCCTTTTACAATAAGGTCCGATGTTATCTTTCCCATTGCCGGACCTAGTAATATTCCCTTGCGACCTGCGCCAGTAACAATGAACGCGCCTTCAAGTCCCAATAATTTGCCCATTATCAGCAATTCATCGGGAGGGAATGGTCGTATGCATGCCGTTTGTTGGATAAGTTCCGCACTCTCCAATGAGGGTATCATTTTAAGTAATGACGCCATTATATCGTCTCTTCCTAGGGTCGTAGGATTTTCATCAAACCCGGAGTCTTCTTCAGTTGTTCCCGCCCAAATTAAGCCATCAGGTTTGGTAGTGGCGTAATTCTTTGACCAACCGATGGAATACCTAAAGTTGTTACCTGGCATTCTGAGACGTATAATCTGACCTTTGAGTGGCCTGATATTCAGAGGTATCTCTAACCATTGACTAATGTGTGAACTCCAAGGGCCCATTGCAAACACTACCTGGTCACATTTAATCTCTCCATTCTCAAGTAATATGGCATTTACCACATTATTGGAGGTCAACAGGCCTGTGACTTTCCCGTGACGTATCTGGGTACCCAGTTTTTCAGAGGCGTGAGCAAGAGCTATTAAAAACTTATAAGGTTCAACTTCCGCTGTCCCTTGAGTGTAAGTTGCCCCAACGATGTGATTGGAAATACGTGATTCCATTTTTAGTGTTTCGGAATTATCAATCCAATCGACCTCAAAACCATCCTGTTGCGACTGCCAATTTAGATTACGTTTAAGTATTCGTTCTTCGTAGGTGTTGAATGCTAGAGATAAGGTTGGTTTAAGTTGATATTCTGTATCAATACCAGTTGTTAATTGTAGTGACTTATTTAACTGTTGATGAAGCTTCATGCCTTCCCGTGCGATTAGACCTATAGGTCCCTCGATTCCGGTACCTGCAATTGGATTCAATCCACCATACGCAAATCCTGATGCATGGCTTCCCACCGAGTCTTTTTCAATTACTATGCATTTTATGCCTTGAGCGGCAAGGAAATAAGAGGTCGATATCCCTGCTATACCACCGCCAACTATGACTACAACCGGTTTGGTTTTCTTGGCATTCATATTAACTTGAGTGATTGTGTTTAAGAGTTATATACAGAGTTTCCTCCATTGTAGCTTATCTAAGTATCACGTGGTAATATATGGCTCATCTTGACACGAAGGAGTACTTCTTTATGGCAACTAAATTGTACACTGGCGAAGAGATTGAAGAACTGAAACAATTGGGAGAAGCGCACTTTTGGCCTCATTCACAGCCGATAGGTGACATGTCTGATGACGGCGGGATCAAATTGGCTACAAAAGCAAAAGGAGTCTGGGTGGAGGACGCTGAAGGAAATAAATGGGTGGATACTTTAGCTGGTATGTGGCTTAAGAATATTGGACACGGGCGCCAAGAAATTGCTCAGGCTGTATATGAGCAAATGCAGGATATTAGTTATGCTCCTGGTGGAACGGTGAGTCCTGTTACAGTACAGTTAGCTGCTAAAGTGGCAAGTTTAGCTCCTGATAAAGAATCGAGAGTATACTTTGTAAGTGGAGGGTCTGAGGCTGTTGAATCAGCCCTGAAAATTGCTAAAGCCTATCACAAAAACAACGGAGAACCTTCCCGATACAAAGTTATCAGCAGGAGGGGTTCCTATCACGGTGCAACTCACGCCTGTATGAGTTTGGGTGGAAGCCAAGCCGCTGGTGCAGTTGATTATGGCCCGATGATGCCGGGGAATATTCATATAGCACAGCCAAATCAATACAATGGCTACTGCGCCAGGCGTGGTGGTTGTGACCTATCGTGCGCCTACGAAGTTGAAAAGACTATTTTACATGAAGGACCCCATACTGTCGCAGCATTCATTGGCGAGCCAATATCTGCAGCGGCGGGTATACACATACCACATCCCGAATACTGGCCCACGATACGAGCGATATGTGACAAATATGGTGTGATCATGATATGTGATGAAGTAATTAACGGATTTGGTAGAACAGGAAAGATGTTTGCAACCGAACATTGGGGTGTAAAACCGGATATCTTTACAGTAGCTAAAGCCCTAACAAGTGGATATTTACCCATCGGGGCTGCGGTGGCTAGTAAGAAGGTGGGCGACGCATTTTTAGGGGAAGAGAATATGTTAAGGCACCTTATAACATTTGGGGGCAACCCGGCCTCCTGTGCCGCGGGCATTAAAAACTTGGAAATCATGGAAAATGAATCTGTGGTGGAAAACTCAGCAAGAATGGGCGATTACCTATACGAACAATTGCAGACTTTGTATGAACACCCGATAGTGGGAGATGTTCGTGGTGGTATGGGACTCCTCTGTGCTATCGAATTGGTTAAAGATAGGGAAACCAAAGAAAGATTCCCCAAGGAAGCTGGGCTGGCGGATAAACTTGGCCGCATAATGTCAAATCACGGTTTACTTGGCAGAGCAGGAGATATTGTTTCTTTGTCCCCTCCACTGACTATCAGTAAGGATGAGATTGATTTTACTGTAACTCAGTTGGGTAGTGCATTAGGCGAGGTGGAAAAGGAATTACTTTAAACTAGGTTACAATATTGACCAAATAACTTTTTATGGTTATCATGGAATCCATCAGAAATTAAGTCGTACCTTGGAGTTGAAGCATGCCGTTTAGGATTGGTCCAATGGAGCTGATCCTCATACTTGTGGTTGTGATGATTATATTTGGAGTAGGAAGACTACCACAAGTTGGTGGAGCCATCGGCAAAGCCGTAAAAGAGTTTCGCAAGTCTCAGTCTGAATCACTTCTAGACGATAGTGATGTGAATACGGAGAAGAAGGAAAAAGTCTAATTGGCATCTTTATGCCTGTAACAGTTGTACGGAAATAAGAAGTCCCTGGCGAGTGAATTGAGTGGCCAGGGACTTCTTATTTCCCTTCACTTCCCAGAGACTGGTTTCTGGTCTCGTGAGACTTTCTCGAGTAACCTAATTTGGCTAACCATATTCCTAATTCGTATAATACGACAATTGGAATTGCTACGAAAGCTTGATTTATCGGGTCAAATGTAGGTGTGATCATAGCTCCCACTATAAATGCCAGTACAAGGGCGTAACGTCTCTGCTTTCCGAGCCATGCTGGTGTGACAACTCCTATTCGAGCCAGGAAAAATAGTACAACAGGAGTTTCAAAAACGATCCCCATCCAAAATAATAGGGAAATCATTAAGTTTACATAATTCCCTATACGTATCAATGGAGTTGCGACGTCTGACCCAAAACTTAACAGGAATTTTACTGCAGGTGGAAATAGAAGAAAATACCCGAAGCTGGCTCCCATTATGAAAACGAGAATACTGACTGGCAACAGCGCATAAAGATAGCGTCGTTCGTTAGAATTGAGACCCGGGGCCACAAATATCGTGACTTGGTAAAGCGTGAATGGTAGTGATGCGAAAAAGCCTACTAAAAGAGAAGCTTTGAATGCTATTCCTATAAACTCGGTAAGATCTGTGTAGATAGGTTTTTGATACGGTATGTTAATAAAATTCTCTGCTGGTCCCATTAAGAGCTTGAGGATTTGTTGATGGAATACAAAAGATAGTAGGGTACAAATACCTATTGAAATAGCTATCCATAAAAGGCGCCTACGAAGTTCTAATATATGATCTCTAAAAGAAAGTTGTTTCTCGTTCATAATTATATTTAATACTAGTCAGAGTCTTTCTTGGGTTCCAGATCTACTTGAGATGAGGGTTTCATTTCATCTACAGGTTGGAACGCTATTGGATGGTCTCCATCGTCTTCTATTTGATCCGGTGTGTGCTGAGATTTGTTCTCTTTGTCAATTTCACCATCAGTATCTTTCTGTTTGTTTAACGAACCGGTGTTATTTGCTGCGAATTCATCCCCAGTAACCAGATCAGGTAATTCACTAGATATACGTCTCATATCGGCGATTAATTTTCCAAGGAAACGTGCGGTTTGGACTAATCGATCAGGACCCAAGAAAATAAAAGCTATTACGCATATAACTATCAATTCTAAAGTGCCTATCCCAAGTATATTCATGACAGAAAAGATTCCAGGTAATCACTTGGTATACAAGAAAGGCAGGATCGATAGCTAAGCTTTGTAAAATCAACTTCCACTTCTATTCCCAAATTTTTTAACATATTAATTAAACTGCAAAGTGGTAATCCAACAACATTTAGATAGCAACCTTTGAATTCTCTGACAGGATTGAACACATTGTTTTGTATGGCATATCCGCCCGCTTTATCGAATGTATCCCCCGAGGATATGTAAGAGAACATTTCTTTAGTAGAATATTGCCGCATACTAACTTCGGTTGAGGTAGATGATGTTAATATTCGTTTGAGTCTGGTGTCTATCATAGTGATACCCGTTATTACGTTATGAGTGCGGTCTTTTAGCGTTTCAAGCATAAAAAGGGCATCAGAAGGGGTTTTAGGTTTGCCAAATATAGTTTTATCCAGAACCACAGTGGTATCCACTCCTATAATGACAGCATCGGAAAACTTTGATATGGCTTGCCTCGCCTTTTGAAGAGAAACACGATTAACATATTGTTGTGCATTTTCTAGTTCTTGTGGGTCATCTTCTTGGTCACCCGGATCAAAGAGTTTTGTCGGTACATCCAATACTTGTATGATACTTCTTCTTCGAGGTGATCTGGATGACAGGACTATTTCTCTCCCCTTTAATTTAGATGCATCCTTTGTTAACTCTTTTACCATTAACTTAATATCCACGCAGGTAAAGATATTGATTACAGGTATTTTACACTACCACGAACGTTCAGTTATTTTGTCCATATTCTAGTATCGCAATAATCTCCACGTGGTGGGTATGAGGGAACATATCTACAGGTATTATTTTCTTTATCGAATAGGAATGCTCTACTAGTTTATCCAAATCTCTGGCCAAAGAATTAGGATCGCACGATACATAAGCGATTCGTTTTATTGCGGAGTTAGCTAATGCCTCTAACACTTTAGGATGGCATCCAGATCTGGGTGGGTCAAGTATGATACAAGTGGAGTCGCCCCCAATTTGATCTATCACGTGCTCTGTTTTTCCGTGGATATATTCAAGATTTCTGATATTTTCGGTGTTAATTGATGCATCTTTAATAGCTGAGAAGGACTCTTCTATTGCGGTCACTTTTTTTACATGTTTGGCTAGTAAAACAGCAAACGTACCTACACCTGCATAAGCGTCAACCAAGACGTCCGATTTATCCAATGACAATGAATTCTTGATAACATTTACAAGGTTTTCAGCTTGTTTTGTGTTGACTTGGAAAAAAGATGGAGAGCCTATTCTAAATGTCTGTCCAAGGAGTTTTTCACGGTAATGCGTTTGACCGGTTTCTTCTGTAATATTTGGATTATGTAGTTTAGGCTGTACCAGAGATTGCCCAGTATGTATGCCATAACGTATGGACAGTTGCCTTGTCTCTCCGCATTTATCTTGCAGTTTCCCAAGGATTTTGTTTATGCCTTCTGACATGATCATACAGTTATCTATCCTAACGAATTTGCGCGTTAAGCGGTTGGTAAAGACTAATGAAGCTCCATTTCTAACAGTGAATCTGGCATGATTACGATAGTTGAAAAGTTCAGGGGATGGCAAAACATCTGACACGTTTTCGTGTTGTAGGGAATGGTACATCGTTAGTTCTCGTATTATAGTTTCCCGTTTCAAAATCAGCTGGAATTGATAGTCGATATGTTGCCATTGACAGCCTGTACATTTGCCAAAATATGGGCACGGTGCGCCTATCCTGTACCGCGAGGGTTTTAATACCTGCAAGACAAATCCTGAAGTGAGAGGTTTGCCTTTCCTCTTATATCTGATTACTTCAACAACGACCTCTTCTCCTGTAATTCCGCCGAAAACATTAATCTTTTCGTCGTTGTAATATGCGTAAGTATCCCCTTCGGAAGTCATTCCTTCCAAAGTTAGAGTGAGGTATTCAGGACTACGGGAGTCGTTCTGTAGTGGATATTTGCTTTTCATAACCGTATTGGCCAAAGACTTATTAGTTACGTACTATAGCACAACCAATGTAATATGGTGTTAGATACAAGGCCACTGTAATAAGTGGTAACAAGCGTGTGATCCTTCAATCTGGTATTATCTTTCTGACAAACGTATTAATATGGGAGATGAGATGGTTGTCGATCGCAGACTTCCTCAATGGCTTAAAGTAAAAATGCCGGGAGGATCTAATTATTTAAACCTCAGAGAAAAATTAAAGACTAGTGATCTTAATACCGTGTGCGAGGAAGCGCGTTGTCCTAATATAGGAGAATGCTGGGACAGAGGTACAGCTACTTTCATGGTTTTAGGGGAAATCTGTACCAGGGCCTGCTCATACTGCGCTGTGACAACGGGAATTCCACAGATGGTCGACATTCGTGAACCGATCCGCTTAGCCAATACTGTCTCGGATCTTAATCTTAATTATGTTGTCATAACATCAGTAGATAGAGATGATTTGCCAGATGGAGGAGCTTTCATATTTGCTGAATGTATAAGACAGATACGTAAGCGTAATCCCGAATGCAAGATCGAGGTACTAATCCCAGATTTTGGTGGTAACTGGATAGCCTTGGAAAAAGTGATGATGTCTAAACCTGACACGTTAAACCATAATATTGAGACCGTTCGACGAATATTCAAACGTGTAAGGCCGAAGGGCGATTATGATCTTTCGTTGGAATTGTTGGCCAGAGCTAAATCTAAATCGCCTTTAGGTATCACAAAATCAGGTGTGATGGTTGGTTTGGGAGAAACGTGGGGTGAGATTATACAGACCATGAAAGACTTGCGATTGGTGGACTGCGATCTATTGACGATAGGCCAATATTTGAGGCCTTCTCAAAAACACGTACCCTTATCAAAGTGGTATACGCCTGAAGAATTTAATCAACTTAGACAAGAAGGTGAAAGTCTCGGCTTCGTCCATGTAGCCTCAGGGCCCCTGGTTCGCAGCTCTTATCATGCAGACGAGCAGCACGAAGCGGCATATAGAAGAGCGGGGGTAGATAGGAAAGGACAAAGCTAATCTAATCGGATGATGGCTATTTCCTAGGAAGTTGTACAGACAGTTCTTTGTCGTGGCAAGCAATAGATCCAGATCCCGCCTTTGTGCATAGAACGGTCGTTCCACAGACCTCACATTGGTAACGTTTGCCCAGTTGGTTAGCCATTGGTCTCAATCTCCTGGAGTTTTAATGAAATTCGGTTAAAAAAACCTGCTCAAACTTATGTAATCAGGCTTTCTTGTTTAGTTCTTCTGAGCAGCATTTAATTGTACCTTCTCCACTACGCGTCACGATGAATTCCGATCCACATTTAGAGCAAAAATACCTTTTACCAGTTTCGGTAGACATTACACGGGCCTTTCTGTTCTCAAAATATAATCTTCAATGCTAGCAACAGAGTTAACTTGTAGTTAAGACGTCTCTTAATACCTTTGTCAGGATTTCTGTTTGAGCCTGATCAAGATTCATTGGATGAATCACCAATGTGTCTTCATGGAGTAATTTTTCACTCACGAATACCCCAGGGTCACTTGATTTGAGTTTTCTAGCGGTATCAAAACCAGATGTTCCAAGTAGTTTTTTGTCTAGTATGATGTGAAGCATTGGAAATGAGTCACCGTCTGGGATAATGACTCGTGGTTCCACTGGAAGTCCACTGAGCCCGTCTGCTATGTATTCCAGGTATCTCCGTTGCTGCTCGTAATCCGCACCATATTTTCCGGATGAAAACAAATTCAATGCTGTAATAAGACCTATGATCTCCTCTTTTGAAACTTTAAACCCCCTACCGAGACCATGTCGAGGAATCCCAATAATCTTCTGTTTAGGTATAAAATCTTCGGGTGGATCCCAAATGCTGAAATATTCGTCCATGTCTAAGTGCTGGAGTGCGACCGATGCTATATAGTCGCGACTACCACATAGAATGCCACTCGACTGAGGTCCTCTAATAGCCTTACCTCCACTAAAGGCCACTAAGTCTGCACCCATTTTAATGAATTCCGTTAGATTGGACACCGGAGGTAGCTGACCAGCAGCATCAACTAAAACAGGGAGGTTGTACTTTCGTGCTAATTTTACAACGTCTGGTAGTTTGGGCTCACTAGTAGAGGTTGCTGTGTACGCTATACCTACTGTGTTATCGTTAATTGCAGCCTCGAATTCCCACACTTCTGTGCGTCTCACGCCTGCTCCGGATACCTGCTCATTCATTCCGACCTCTACAAATTTGCCTCCAGCTACTCTAATAGAGTGGTCATAGCCGTTTCTGTGTTCACGTGACACGATGAATTCATTTTTCATGCCTGATGTGTCAGGTAATCTTTCCATTAAACCTGGGTCAAGTTTTGCCAATATAGCTGCCGCACCTAAAGTCAAACTTGCAGATGCTCCTGAAGTCACGTATCCAGCTTCCGCTCCAGTAATGTTCGCAATAAATCTACTTGCAGCAGCCTGCAGATCGGTCATTGAAGCTGAGGCTTTAGATGCCTCTGACATGGCTGTTACTACTTCTGGTGGCATTAAAGCGCCACCAACACGGGTTGACGTACCAGCAACATTAATAATTGTTTTGACGCCTAACTGTTCATATACGTTGGTCATGTTTAGCTCCTAAAAGTATGAACGAGCATATCTGTAAATCCTCGATCCTTTATCACATGGACAATGTACTAAAGACTAGTAACGTTGGCAAGCCTGACATCAATGGACTTCTTTAGTGAACTGGTTTATCACTGCTTGAGCTGAAATATAATCCCGTGCTCCTCCCGATAGAATGGGGGGCATCAGGTAGAATGTCTTAATATCCAATGAAGATAACTCGTATAGGAGTTCCAGGGAAATGTCAATTCCTGAACGTCCTTTTGATAGGTCATACTCTATCCAATTGGGGATGCTTGAAAAAGTTATGCTATTTTCTGTCATGACTTGGATACCATGAAAGATTGGAACATTGATTTCATGGTCATATCTCTTAAAGTAATGTTCGTTAAAATCCTGTATAAGACGAGGAGAAAAGTGGGGTTGAGAAATGAGGAAGTTCGTTCCGGCGGCAATTTTTTTGTGAGCTAATTCCACTTCAGAGCGGATGTCTTTTTGCAAATCCAATGTGGATCCTATACATAGATTTGTCGGCGACTCTATTTCATTACCTTTGTAATCTATCCCGTTGTTTAGATTACAAATACTGCGTATTAAATTTGTTGTCGTGGAATCGCGCATGTTTGTTACATAGTTCAAATCTAAGTCAGAGAAATCATCGCCCTGCAAGAGGATGACATTTTCTAATCCAAGTAGCTCAGCACTGACGATCAAACTTTGTACAGCCAGTATATTGTAGTCTCTGGCTGCCAAAGTGAATAATACATTTTTTCCTAACTGAGATTTTAAGCAGTAAGCTGCGATAAGTGAATTAATAGCAACCGAGCGTCCAGGATTGTAAGCTACGGATATGAAGTCGGCAGTGATGTTTAAGGCACTATTTAAGGCGTCATTCTTAGGCGACTTCGGCGGAGAAAAATCACAAATGAATAGATAATCGGAACTGCTCTTCTGGACTGTGTCGTCTATCCTCGTCATGCTACAAATAGTTTAATAGGAATTCAAGATAATTTTGACGGGCCGATTGATTGCATGCAGGACAAGTATATGTGATCGCCATTAGAGATAATATCGCTTTTTATAGGATGTTGGTTAAAATTTCTACTTCCACCCTAGATTTCCATCTG
The DNA here is from genome assembly GCA_964431885.1 of uncultured Dehalococcoidia bacterium. Lineage (GTDB taxonomy): Bacteria > Chloroflexota > Dehalococcoidia > Lucifugimonadales > CAUZEB01 > CAUZEB01. The sequence goes on from CAYSLK010000174.1 coordinate 29,475, forward strand.
TGTTTGGGGTGAGAGATACACGGTGTCCTTCAGAACACTTATATCGTTCTTCCCTTGCTTCTCTGCGCTTACCTGAAAGGGACGATTGCATCATTGGTAACTTGCAGAACGGACAACACACTCCGTATACAATCCGATTTCTTAAACGTTGTAACTTCACATGTGCTACGGTCTCTTTAAGTGATGGGAAATCTCCTACGTATCTGAGCACGTATCTCGTACCAGCGCCCAGCAAGCTCTTTTTGCTGTCACTCGTAACAGCAGGGTTATATGAATAGTCCACATACCCACACTGCATACACTCAGGTTCGTAGTAATTGATTTTAAGTAGAGAACTACATCGAGGGCAGGTCTTCTTGTATTCCTTGGGTGAAACTTGAGTAATGCCCTCTCGGATGCCAATGACACTCGTAGTTTCTAAGTTAACTTCTGCTGTGGTTATTTGTGTTACCACAATAATACTCCTTTTCTTTCCTATCTTTTAGCATTTTTTAGTAAAAGAATAAAAATGTCAAGGGGTTTATCTTTAAAAAAGTCTGGAATTTTCTATGAAATTGAGTTAATTTATTATAATCCCACCAATAAAAAGTCAGAAAATGTCCTTGTAAAGCATATAAATTACACCAAAGTTTTTTTAATGCTTGTTCATATTCTATATTATTGGAATTTAAATAAGTTCTTATATTTTGTTTAATAAATTAATAAAAGGTTGATATTGACACTTAAATATCGTCAGTGCTATATTCGCAACCGTCTTGTTCCTGGGTTGTCTGAATTATTAAGTAAGACAAAATATTTAGTTTGTTAATATCTCATTTATTGATTTATTGGAGATGAGGATGTCAATAAAGATCTTGGTTTGCGTGAAACAAGTTGTGGATCCTGAAACACCGACTAGTGCTTTCAAAATAGATCCTGATTCAAAAAGGGTTATTCCTGCTATTGGTATACCACCTGTAGTTAACGGATTTGATGAAAATGCAGTAGAGGCTGCTCTCCGTATCAAAGATTCCAATGATGCCCACGTTTCTGTTTTATCATTGGGAAGCAATTTCGCTCTGGATGTGATGAAGAAGCCCTTATCTATGGGGGCAGACGAATTAATTCTAATAGATGACAAACTGACAGAGTCTTTTGATTCATATGCAACCGCATATGTGTTAGTTGAAGCTATAAAAGTGATAGGAGATTTCGATTTAATTTTATGTGGGCGTCAAGCATCTGATTGGGATCAAGCCCAAGTGCCAATGGGCATATCGGAAATGCTGGGCATTCCTATCGTTACCTTGGCCCAGAGCATCGAATATACAGATCATGGAATCATTGTCGAGAAACCTGTTACTGATGGCATCGGTATATTTGCAGCTTCGTCACCTTGTTTAGTAAGCGTAAGCAATGAGCTAGGTGAACCCCGCTATCCGACATTGAGAGGTATAATGTCAGCAAGCCGCAAGAGCCCAGCCATATACACGCTCAATGATTTATCGATTGAAATTGATAACTTTGTACCTAATTTAGAACTCATAGAATTATTTGTACCAGAGCGTGAACAAAACATCGAATTTATAGAGGGAGAGAATGAAGTTGAAACAGGGCGCAATTTGGCCTTGCGTCTGAGGGACGAACAATTAATTTAATTTTGTAGAGTTGTGCTGGATAATGGAATGACTCTAGTGTTTCGTGAGTTATATAGGTCTAGTATTAGGCTGAATACGTTAATTAGTTGAATGTTGGAGAATACAATGTCAAACATTTTGGTTATAGGCGAACTTCTGGATGGAAAGCCTAATCCTATAACTGGAGAATTGGTAAGCGCTGCTCGTAAATTAAGCGTAGTTTCAGGCCAAGAAATTGGCGTGGTATTCACTTTTGAGACTGCGGCAGGTATAGATCAGAAGAGTTTGAATTATGGTACAGATAAAATTTACTTAGTGGAACACCCGTTATTGTCCAACGAAAACATTGAAGCACATTTGGCGGCTCTAGAGCAGGTTTGTACACTAATAAGCCCATCCATTATCTTGGCTGGGAAGACTGGATTGGCGAGCGACGTAGTACCCAGACTTGCCTTCAAATTCGGTGTGGGTTTAGCTCAAGACTGTGTCGGTCTGGATATTGATGAGAAGAGTGGAGATATCGTGGCTACTAGACCTGTATACGGAGGTAATGCATTAGCTACCTTTAAATTCACGAGCGTTGAGCCTAAGGTGTGTGTGATTAGAAATAATGTATTTGAATCGCCATTATCAGATATGGAAGTAGGAGGCGAAATCCACCGGATTGAGGTTGAAATTGATGATTCATTGATTAGAACCAAATTGGTTGAAGTTGTTAGACGCCAATCCTCAGGAATTAGACTAGAGGATGCTTCTATTGTAATAGGAGGAGGTAGGGGCCTCGGAAGTTCCGAGGCTTTTGATCAGCTTAACGAACTAGCCGAATTGTTGGGAGGTGCAGTGGGAGCCTCCAGAGCTGTTTGTGACGCTGGTTGGTTGGATCATGATTATCAGATAGGATTGACGGGCAAAACAATCAGTCCAGATTTGTACATAATGGTTGCAATTTCGGGAGCTAGCCAGCATATGGCGGGCTGTTCAGGAGCAAAAAACATAGTGGCAATTAACAAAGATGCCGATGCAAATATATTTAGAGAGGCACGCTTTGGGGTTGTTGGCGATTGGGAAAAAATCTTGCCATCATTTGTTGAAACTGTTAGAGAATTGATTAATTCGTGAGACGGTATTGAGGCTCTTGATATGATGGATGAAGATTTCGATAATGATATTGACACTGTGAAATCCAAGATTTCAAACGCGGAAGTATTATCCTTGTTTTTCCCTATGTTGAGAAACTCTTTGATAATCGATTATAGGTGTGATGAAACAAATAAACCCTTCGTAAGACTCATGCCTATGGCGGCTTCACCTCAAGAACGTCTTAGATCCATCAGGCGTCTAAGACCAGGATTACCTCGATTGCAGTCTTTGACTCTAATCCCATGGCCTAGATATATTGATAGTCTCATAGACCAAGGTATATGGGACTTATTAACTAAGAAATTTGAAGATTTTGGACAGCATGATTCTGTGGCTCAAATCGAGAAGATATTTTTAGAATTAAAACATCTAGAGGAACTGGAATACGCGGCGGTTATTAAAGGAGAAAACTTTCATACTCTATGGTCATCTACTAGCTAATTGGTATAATCAGAAACTGCATAAAAGGATCAATATTATTTGTAGGTAATCAAGTACCCACATTATTTCAGGGAATTGAGCATATTATGCTTGTGGCCTTGGTGCGGTTTTCCTCATGTAACTCCATCAAAGGCGTTAATGGGGCTAGGAATGGCATATAACTTTTGATTAATTCAATGCAAAGGGGTGAATCGTCTTCCTGCTCTGATTGTTTCTACGGGCACTAGCAATTGGTTGGCTTCTCTATGGTCTCCCATTGCATCCATTAAAGTTACGGGCCCTTCTCTTACTTTGATAATAGACAGATCTGCAGTACCACCAGGTACAAGAGATCCTATGTGGTTCTTTAAATTAACGGCACTTGCTGGATTGACAGTAGCTAATCCAATAACTTGATCTATCGTAAGTCCCAAATACAGATATTTCGAAAGCGTTGTCATCAGATCGAAGACGGGGCCGCGTACGTTGTAGCGATGGACGTCGCTAGACACAGTTTGGGGCACGAACCCATCCTCTAATGCTTTTTCTTGAACACGGAAAGAAAAACTGCCAGCACCATGTCCGACGTCAAATATCACTCCTCGTTTGTTAGCATCCCAAGCCACGTCCTTAACTTTATCATTATTATCTAGGATACCGTTATCGTGGCCAGTAAAAGCGTGTGTTACAATATCCCCTGGACGTAGCTTGGGAAGTATGTCTTCTAGTGGGTGGACAGACCCTCCTATGTGAATCATAAGAGGTTTGCGAATTTCCTTTGCGGCTTCTAACGCTCTATCAACTGCAAATAGATCGTTAGCACCTACAATATTGTCAGTTAGTCGAACTTTAATTCCTACTATTTTATCCCTGAGAAGTCTAGAAGCATTAACAGCTTTTTCCACATTAGCCCATCTAATATCTTGTAATTCTCCTATTTCTTTATCCAATTGACCCATGCCCGAAATATTAAGAAATGCTAGGAGACGGGTCTTCGATTCCTCAATAACGTATCTATTGAATCCTGCGACTGTATTAGCACCTGCGGAACCAGCGTCTATTGCGGTTGTTACGCCCCTATATAAGCAGGATGGATCGGCTTCGATAGCTAAATGTGCAACTCCCCACCATACATGTACGTGTAGATCAACAAGTACAACAGATACAAAAAAACAGACTGCAACAATTACGTCAAAGGCGGAAACAATAAGAAAATGTTATT
>CAYSLK010000175.1:0-21318 GCA_964431885.1 uncultured Dehalococcoidia bacterium
AAGCTCTTCAATCCTTCTATTTGGATCGTCGGAAGTAGGTCTGCGAGGAGGCTCCTCCATATTGTTTTGGGGCAAAAACCCTAACAGCCGGCGTATTTCATGCATACAATCTAGTTCAGAGTTTAAGGCGAAGTGTGCCACTCCACTTTTTGAGGCATGTGTTGAGGCGCCACCTAGATCTTCATGAGTTACATTTTCTCCTGTTACTGCTTTAATGACCTCTGGCCCAGTGATATACATCTGGCCTATTTTATTTACCATGAAAATAAAGTCCGTAAGTGCTGGTGAGTAAGTTGCTCCACCGGCAGACGGTCCCAATATTGCTGAAATTTGGGGTATAACGCCGGATCCTATTACATTACGTGAGAATATAGAACTATATCCTGCAAGGCTATCAACACCTTCTTGGATTCGTGCTCCCCCCGAGTCAACCAAACCGATTATTGGAGCACCATTTTGGATTGCAATATCCATTACCTTACATATTTTTTGAGCTACTACTTCTGATAGAGAACCGCCAAAGACAGTAAAGTCCTGAGCATATATAAAAACTGTTTTTCCATTGATTTTACCGTACCCTGTCACGACGGCTTCGCCTGGGACGTTTTGGCTGCTAGGGTCAAACTCATAAGAACGTAGGGTGACAAATGAGTCGATTTCCTGAAATGAACCATCGTCCATTAGAATATCAATTCGTTCACGGGCTGTAAGCTTTCCCCTATTATGTTGAGCCTCTATACGATCAGTTCCGCCACCTTTGGTCGCGACCTCTTTTCTTAAATGAAGCTCGTCTATTTTTTGTTGGACTTTCCGTTTATTTGACATTGTTGTAAATTTATCATCCTCGTGGAATAATCGAAGCTAACCCTATCAAATAAGTGTAGACGTAGCAAGGTAAAGAAGACATATGGACCGAAGAAATACGTTAGATAATGAGTCGACAATAGGTGATCACATATTTGCATGGGGGTCTAAAACCTATGTTATGGGTGTGATTAATGTTACGTCAGATTCATTTTCTGGAGATGGTATTTTAGGTGATCTACAATCTGTAATCGACTTGGCTCTACATTTTGAACAATATGGTGCTGACATTATAGATGTGGGAGCAGAATCCACACGTCCCTCAAATATTTATACAGGGACTAAACCAGTGACTTGCGATGAAGAACTTTCAAGGATAATTCCGGTTATTTGCGCCATCAGAGAGAAAGTTGGAATACCGATAAGTATAGACACACGTAAATCAAATGTGGCTAAAGAAGCAATCAAACATGGAGCCAGTATGGTTAACGACGTCGGTGGTATAAGTGGTGATCCACTGATGTTAGGGACCGTATCGGAATTGGGAATACCGCTAGTACTAATGCATAACAGGGTCAAACCATGTTACGAAGATTTAATCCCCGAAATTATTGAAGAATTGAAGAATATGATGGAAATGGCAGAGTTATCCGGTATTGATAGTGGTAATGTTGTATTAGATCCCGGTATTGGATTTGGCAAAACGGCTCAACATAACATGGAGATCATTCGGAGGCTGGATGAATTTCAGGTACTAGGCAGACCCATATTGATAGGGATGTCTAGAAAATCCACCATAGGTTATGTATTAGATTTGCCGCCAAATGATAGGTTGGAAGGGACCGCCGCCACGGTTGCTTTATCTATTGCTAAAGGAGCTGATATTGTGAGAGTGCATGATGTTAAAGAGATGGTGAGGGTCGCTCGCATGAGCGATGCGATTATTCGAGGTTATTCATTCAATGTATCTTAACGAAGTTCATTTGGGCATTGGATCAAATTTGGGAGACCGTGTCACTAATGTGAAGGAAGGCCTGAGATGTCTTCGCGAACAATCCTTTGAATTCAAAACCTCTAACTTTTACGAGACAATCCCTAAAGGATTTAACAGTCAGCCTATGTTCATTAATGTAGTTTGTAAGTTTTGGACCAATCTTAATCCCTTTCAACTTCTTCATGAGATAAAAAAAATAGAATATGCATCAGATCGCACACGGGCTTTCATTAATGCTCCCCGAACGTTGGATATTGATATCCTGTTTTATGGCGATATGGTAATTGATTTAGATATTCTTAAATTACCGCACCCTGATATTGCTAACAGACTGTTCGTATTAGAGCCTCTGTGTGAAATATCCCCTAGGCTGATGCATCCTTTGCTTGGCAACTCTATGGAAGATCTCTTGATTCAGACAAGTGCAGTCAATATGGGTGTTGAATTGGTATTCCCTTTGATAGTGATGGACTAAGTTATAGTTTCATTTCTGGCGGAAGCAGGTTAGGAATTCCATCAGTTATAGGATAAACTTGATCTCAATGGCTACAATTTAGACTTCCACAGACTACTTCAGAATCAATTTCTTCAACAACTATTAGTGCTAAAGAGTTCTTACACATTGGACATGCCAAAATGTCTACGAATTCATGTTTCACTGGGCTCTCCTTTGTTCACTGCGGGCTTTAACCAAGTCGTTTCTAATCTATAAGCTGCTATTTCAGAGCTAATTCGTAGAAAACTTTTAATAGATCCGATAATAGAAAAACGATGATACCAAGAATAACGATAGAGTTATATCCCGAAAAACTCCTCATAAGGTTCACAACAATCTTTGACTTGGCAGATGCTGAGCCTATCGTTTGATCCTGAGGAATTCTGTTATGACGCCGACCTTTTACTAGAATAAACATCCAGATAGCTAATAGTATTTTTAAACCTAATACAACCACATATGGCACACCAATAACATTTGAATTTAGACGGCTGAACGTCAGGACAACTCCTGAGGTGATCAATACAAATATTGAAGTGTCTACCAATACTTTAAACTCTGTCGCTGTGGTGTCAGTGAATAGTTTTGCAGCTCTACTATCCTTCCTCATGCTTGGCCTGAGTACAAGAAGGTAAAAAATGCTACCTCCTATCCATGCGGCGGCGGCGACAAGATGAATCCATCGGACTAATAATAGGAAAAGATCACTAATATTCATGGCATTATTATTTCACTGGAACATATTTCAAGTGGCCTTCACGGTTGACGACTTGGTTAATTTTATCTTATAGATCCTTTATCAAGAATGACTAGAGATACTAACGGTGAGCATCGGTATAATAACAAGTTAATACACTATTCTTAATCTGGCCTCAAGTTCGGATGGAAGATCTTTGATAGCTACTCTTTCTTGTTTCATCGTGTCTCTATCACGTATGGTTACTGAATTATCTTCTAACGATTCGAAATCAATTGTTATACAGAGTGGTGTACCAATTTCATCTTGCCGTCTGTATCTTCTTCCTATGCTCTGACTGTCGTCATATTGTATAAATCCATTTATTGTGTTTGAAACCCTTAACATTTGGTGGATATCTCGTGCCAAAGACGAGACATTTTCCTTACGGCTTAACGGTAATATGGCAACTTTAACTGGTGCTAAACTATGGTGGAGTTTCAGTAGTGTCCTAATTTCCGATCCACCAGAAGCAGTAGGGGCATCTTGTTCAGTGTATGAATCAACCAACAAGGCCATTACAGCTCTATCAACTCCAGCGGATGGTTCAATGACGTACGGGGTAATATGCTGATTTGAGTCTGTGTCGAAGTATGTTAAAGATTCACCGCTAGCCTCAGTGTGTGCTTTAAGATCATAATCAGTTCTGTTAGCTATTCCTTGTATTTCTCCCCAACCCCATGGGAAATGGTATTCGATATCGTGGGTTGCTTTGGAATAGTGAGATAATTCACTACCCGCGTGCGGCCTAACTCTCAGTCGTTCTCTGTTTAGCCCCAGACTTAGGTACCAATTTATAAACAGATCGATCCACTTTTGGTGTTGATCCTCGTCGTCACCCGGATTTACAAAATATTCTATTTCCATCATTTCGAACTCGCGAGTTCGAAAAATAAAATTTCCGGTGGTAATTTCGTTACGAAAAGCTTTGCCTATTTGTGCAATGCCGAAGGGTAATTTCTTTCTGGTCGTACTTAACACATTGTTGAAATTTACAAAGATACCTTGAGCTGTCTCGGGTCTCAAAAATACCGTCGATGCGTCCTCTTCTACTGGCCCCATAAAGGTCTTAAACATCAGGTTAAAATTTCGGGAATCAGTGAGATTACCGTTACAGTCTGGACATGATGATTTATCTAATTGATCTTCTCTCCAGCGTTGGTGGCAGTCTTTACATTCAACTAAAGGGTCAGAGAAGCTTTGTAGATGACCACTAGCCTTCCAAGTGGTCGGATGCATCAAAATGGCTGAGTCCAAGCCGACCATATCATCCCGGCTCCATACCATGGAACGCCACCATGATTCCTTGAGGTTGCGCTTTAACTCGACGCCGAGAGGGCCATAATCCCATGTGCTTGCAAGGCCTCCGTATATTTCACTACTTTGGAATATGAATCCTCTACGTTTACATAGAGAAACCAATTTCTCTAGATTCACCGAAGTCATATCATCAACCAAAGTAGCCTCCCCTTACATAAATCTCATGAGATCAATTATATCAGAATACGCTGCAATCCCTAATATATAGTCAGTAGTAACTAAAGTTTAATGAGAGCAGGATAAGTCATATAGTAGTATAGGATGAGTGTGAATATGATGTTCAAGACAAACCAGAGAGCATTCTATTGTTAGGCTATAACAAAGTAATTCAATAGACTACAGCGAAGGGTATCATCCCACTTTGTTTTTAGAGAGCTATCACTACGGCAGGTAATAAGAATTCTGGTTTGACCAAGATTCTTTTTGAGACTTATAATCAGCTAATGGTACATCCGGTTGTATGTGCAGCTATGCCAGTTAATCCTAAGGTTATAAAATTGACCAGTAACTATCGAATTTACGAAACTTCGGTTAATATTGGTGTTGCTTATAACTGCTTTAGACGGTCTATTTATGGAGAACGAAAATGCCAGATCTAAAACTGGAAGAATTATGTATAAATACTATCCGATTCCTATCGGTTGATGCCGTGCAAAAGGCAAAATCAGGACATCCAGGGGCTCCTATGGGAGCAGCAACTATGATGTTCACGTTATGGAATCGTTATTTACGACACAATCCTTCAGATCCTATGTGGATGGATAGGGATAGGTTTGTTTTATCTGCGGGACATGCTTCTGCAATGCTTTATTCAATGTTACACCTTACCGGCTATGACCTAGATATGTCTGATATTAAAGCGTTCAGGCAACTGAATAGCAAAACACCAGGTCATCCAGAATATGGTTTGACTCCCGGAGTGGAATCTACTACCGGTCCACTAGGTCAAGGTTTTGCCAACGGGGTTGGGATGGCAATTGCAGAACGATGGCTTTCACAACATTTTAATAAGCCTGATTTCGAACTTATAAATCACTATACTTATAGTATTCTCTCTGATGGAGATTTACAGGAAGGTGTCGCGTCAGAAGCGGCCTCATTAGCTGGTGCTCTAGGCCTTGGGAAATTGGTTTACTTATACGATGACAACCATATAACTATTGAGGGCGAGACTGATATCACATTCACAGAAAATGTGAGAAAAAGATTTGAAGCATATGGTTGGCATGTGATCGGTCCTATAGATGGTATGGACGTAGAGTCTGTGGACATAGCTTTGAAAGAAGCGCGTGTGAGATTAGATATGCCTAGCCTGATTATATGTTCAACGGTAATCGGTTATGGTAGCCCCGGTAAACAAGGTACAAGCTCTTCTCATGGAGAACCATTAGGGGAGACTGAAGTGAATTTAATGAGAGAGACATTGGGTTGGGAATATAGTGAACCATTTATCATCCCTCAGCAGGCGCTGAATCACTTCCGTATAGCACTTAACAGAGGGAAGGAGCAACAAAGTCAATGGGAAACGTTATTCGAACGTTACAGAGTAATTTACCCGAAGGCAGCTGAAGAACTTATATCATCTGTATCAGGAGATCTACCTGATGGCTGGGATGATAATTTGTCTGAATTGTTTCAGACGGAGAAAAGGAGTATCGCCACTAGAGAGGCGTCGGGCCAGATTATGAATCTCATCTCCGACAAGATTCATCACTTCATAGGTGGATCGGCTGATCTTGGACCGTCAAATAAAACTATTTTGAATGATAGAAGCCATTACAGTATAGAAAATCATGGTGGGCATAATTTCCATTTTGGGGTTCGTGAACATGCTATGGGAGCCGTTACAAATGGTATGGCACTTCATGGAGGAATTATGCCTTATGCAGCAACGTTCTTGATATTTTCAGACTACATGCGCCCACCTATGCGACTTGCAGCGTTAATGAAACTAGGCGTCATTTACGTGTTTACACATGATTCTATTGGTTTAGGGGAAGACGGACCAACACATCAACCTGTGGAACAACTTCTTTCGTTAAGAGCAATACCGAATATGGTAGTTGTCCGACCTGCTGATGCCATTGAAACAATCGGTGCCTGGAAAATAGCTATTCAGAGAAAGAATGGGCCGACTGCTCTTGCCTTGAGCAGGCAGAATTTGCCAATCCTGGATAGAGAAGCTGGTGTTTCAATTGATGATGTGGGTAAGGGGGGCTATGTTCTCTTGAGAGGTAGCGACGAGCCGGATGTTATTCTAATAGGTACTGGCTCTGAAGTTCAAATTGCCGTGGAAGCAAAGGATATATTGTCCCGAGAAGGCATTATAGGGAGGGTGGTTTCGATGCCGTCATGGGAACTATTCGACGAACAGACTGATGCTTATCGTAATAGTGTGTTACCACCGGATGTCAGCGCGCGAGTGTCGATTGAGGCAGGCACGACAATGGGCTGGGTACGATACGTTGGGGGGAAAGGTATATCTGTTGGAGTTCCTCATTTTGGTTCCTCCGCTCCTTACGCGCAACTATATGAAACTTTCGGGTTAACTACAGATAGAGTGGTAGAAGAAGCAAGAACATTGGTTTCAGGAGGCTAACATATGGTAAAAATCCAGAACAACAATACAGTTAAAGAAGTAAACAAACTTGGTCAGTCTGTCTGGTTTGACCAGATAGGAAGAGACTTACTACAGTCTGGCGAAATATCTAGATTGGTGGATATTGGTGTTAGCGGATTGACCTCGAACCCCACTATATTTGAAAAAGCTATTGCTAACAGTTCTGAATATGATAGCGACCTCCTCTCTCTTTTCCAAAAAGGTAAAACCGTTGTTGAGATCTTTGAATCGATTACTATACATGATATTAGGGCAGCAGCAGATTTATTGAGACCTATCTTTGATATGACTAGTGGTGAAGATGGGTTCGTCTCCTATGAAGTTAATCCTCATTTGGCATATGACACTGATGGAACTATAAGAGAGGCAATACGCCTTTATTCCACTATCAGTCGGCCGAATGTAATGATTAAGGTACCGGCAACAGCAGAAGGGATACCAGCTATTAGTTCATTGATAGGCCAAGGTATAAATGTAAATATCACTTTAATATTCTCATTACAGACATATGAAGATGTCAGAAACGCCTATATAGAAGGATTGGATATATTCCATAGAAACGGCGGTGATTTAAGCAAAGTCTCATCTGTTGCCTCTTTCTTTGTCAGTCGAGTCGATACTAAAATAGATAGTGAAATAGAGATTAGATCAGTCAACTCCAATTCAGATTTAGAATCTTTTTATAGTACAGCTGCTATATCTAATGCCAAGATAGCGTATAGAGATTTCAAGGAAACTTTCGGTGGAGCGAAATTCAAAAAAATGATAGATAGGCGCGCTAGGGTACAGCGCCCTCTTTGGGCAAGTACGAGCACGAAGAACCCTTCTCTCAGTGATGTGCTATATGTTGATAATCTTATAGGGGCGCACACTGTCAACACGATGCCGGAAGTGACCCTACAAGCATTCCTTGATCATGGACGCGTTAAAGAGACTATAGGCCAAGATTTAGAGAATGCTGCGAACAGCCTGAAGATATTGGAAAAGAACGGTATAATTCTTGCTGACATCACGGCTGGGTTGTTACTTGATGGATTGGATGCCTTTAAGAATTCTTATGACTCAGCCCTAAATAATATCAGGACTAAGAAATCTAAATTGTTTGTACCTGAACAGGTATTACCATCAAATGAATAAGCCAATCAATGTGCTAAACGTCCTGTCGAGCCTCGATGAGCAGCGATTATCTCACAGGATATGGAATAAGGACTACACTGTTTGGAAACCTTCCCCTTTTGAGGTAGAAGATCGATTGGGATGGATTGACCTCGTTACCTATGTCAAATCAGAAGTCGATCTTATCACGTCTTTTGCCGCCGAAATTAAAGAGCGATACAAGCATGTCGTACTGTTAGGCATGGGTGGTAGTATTTTAGGACCACTGGTTCTTAGCCAAACATTCGGTAAAAGATTTGGCTACCCACAATTACTCGTATTGGATTCCACGGTACCCGATGCAGTCAATTTTGTGACTAACGTAATTGACCCTAACAGCACTCTTTTTCTGGTGTCGTCTAAATCGGGTACAACTGTTGAGACAAATGCTTTATATAACTATTTTAGGAATCTAGTAAGCAATACTCAACAAGAACGCGATGAACATGGGTCACAATTCGTGGCTATTACTGATCAAGGAACTGCTTTAGAAAAGCTGGCAAATGAGACAAAGTTTCGTCAAATATACCTGAACCCCAGAGATGTTGGTGGTAGATATTCAGTACTCTCATATTTCGGAATGGTTCCAGCGGCATTATCAGGTATCGATATTAAAAAACTTTTAGCTTCAGCTGAATCCATGACAAAAAGATGCCATCCTGATGTGGCAATCGCTGATAATCCTGGCATTCAATTAGGGGCCTTTATTGGTTCATTAGCCCTCCAGGGGAGGAATAAATTAACCTTAGTTACATCGGATTCCGTGAAGTCCTTCGGGTTATGGATCGAGCAATTAATAGCAGAAAGTACTGGGAAGGATGGCAAGGGTATCATTCCTATAGCAGAAGAACCTCTGCTTTCTCCTCATCATTATGGGTCGGATCGCGTTTTTGCTTATATAACCATGAAAGGCGATAGCACATCATATATTGATGATGCGCTTGAAAGAATCGAAGCTAGTGGCCACCCAGTGTGTCGATTTGTATTGGAGGATTATTACGAATTAGGTGGGGAGTTTTATCGTTGGGAATATGCCACGGCAGTAGCTGGGAACGTTCTAGGCATTAATCCGTTCAATCAACCGAATATTGACCAGACGAAAGAGACAACCAAAGAAGTTATACATTCGTATAGAAAATCTAAACGATACCTAATTCCTCGATCTACGGGGTCATTCCCCGATCTTTTTGAGGATCTTTGCCAAAAGAATTATCTTGCTATTATGGCCTATCTATATCAAACGCCAAAAGTTGACACAATTTTGACGGAGCTCCGCAGACTAATTATGAAACGTTATAATATTGCTACTACCCTAGGGTATGGACCAAGGTTTCTCCATTCCACTGGACAACTCCATAAAGGCGGACCTGGCACAGGCTTGTTCCTACAGTTGACTGCAACTCATCAGGATGATCAACTGTTCTCCGATTCCGCCTACCCGAATTCGTTTGAAGCTTTGACCTATGCGCAAGCACTAGGTGATCTACAAACACTGAAAGATTTGGGTAGGAAGGTTGTGAGTATACATGTCAATTCCACTGATTATAGTGAGCTGGGAGAACTTCGGAATCATATACTGTGAAATCACGTGCCTATAATATTACTTTCTGAGTTTGTGTTTGACCGAAGCTTTTACGATATTAACGGTCCTAAAAATTACGAATTAATTAGCTTTAGATAACTTGCTTTCGGAAGGTGTCGCCGACAACATTAATATAAAGCTCGCGGTTAGGAAAAGTACGGAAACAACAATGAACGCCGTATTGTAGTTTCCTGTCAGATCGTATGATACACCTGCAATTAAGGGCCCTGACACATAAGGTATTATGGTAGCCAAACTAATTAGACCCATTATGCTCCCAAAGTACTTTACCCCAAAATTTTCCTGGACAATAAGCGGACTCAATGCACCGAAAGCTCCCATACACAATCCGTAGAGTGGTACAGTGGTCCACATAATGAGTGGATTAGAAGATTTCAACATTAAGACAGAGAAAAGTGATTGTCCTAGTAAACAAATTATTAACGCATATCTGGATCCTATGATTTCAGCTGCATAACCAAATACGAGTTTGCCAGTCATACCTAAGATAGCTAACAGACTAAGTGCCAAAGAGGCATCACGCATTGAAATACCTTCAACTCTAAGGTGAACAATAATCTGAGGTAGGATAGTAGAATATGTGAAACTACCCATTAGAATTACTGCTGTGATTGCGTAAAACGTTTTGCTTTGTAAGGCCTTAGACACTTCCCAGTCGGTATCAGAATATTCCACTGAGTTATCATGATTAAGAGTTGTAAAACTATCATTACGAATGCCAACTTGGTATCTCTCAGGATGTTCCTTTATGGAAATGAATGCGATTACCATTATAGTTAACGATACTAACCCAAGGAGGACATAAGCTGTTTCCCAAGATGCAATAAATAGAATACTCGTTATGAGCGGAGGTATGACAAGACCACCAAAGTTATTACCCATAGAAGTTATACCGAATACCCTACCTCTGGTTTTGCGAAACCACAATCCAACGAGTCTACCTATTGGAAGACTCGTTCCTCCAGACATACCTATGAATTGAATAGCGCTTAGGGCGTACCAGTGCCATAATTCGGTCATTAATGGCCTTAGTAAAAAACTGATTGCTACTAGGAACAGTGAAATAGATAATACCGGTCTAGCCCCGTAGTTATCCATCATTCTTCCTAATATAGGAGATGCGAGGGCACCAACTGCAGTAAATGATAGAGAGGCCGTTATCTGTGTGCGGCTCCAGCCAAATTGTTCTTCCAGAGGCTCAATAAACAGTCCAAAGGCGTATTGGGAAGCTCCTACATATATTGCGGTGGAAAGAAAAAGAACGCCTACTATATACCAACCTCTATAAATCCTAATAAACCCTAATTTATTTATCAAGGACATGTCATGTCTTTTCACACACTGGGGATTCAAGTAAACAATACTGAGAAAAAATATGATTAAAGAAGTATGGTAATGTAAAGCTCCTCTGACATATTGATAATACAACCTTGTAGCTGAATTCTGTGTAATCAGCTCTTGTTAAGAACAAATCCTTTCTCTCCCGAAATCCTTTGGTCATTTGCCCTAGGTATAATAACTCCGGCCAAAGAGTCGTCCAGTAGCGAAGCATTGAATTTCCATGTGAGAGTTATCCTTTCCTTCGGAATTCCACACGTCAAAAATTGCACTTCGTAAAATTTTAGTCGCTTGAAAACTTTGACTTCTCTACCATGCCATTCAGTTGTATCAGCTACACTTTCACCAAATATAATTGTAACTTTTTTACCAGATATATCCAGAACAAGCTCGGTCTCTATAGGTTCAAAACTGCCTGGCAGAGTGATAGGTCCCTGGTACAGCTCCGATGATTCCGCCTTGATTTGATTTAGTGACTCATTGCTCATGAATTCAGTCCCACCTTAATTTACTAGAGTTTGAAATTAATGTTTTAGGATACGGTTTACTATTTTATAAAGTTTTCATTATCATCCATTCCACGTAAGTCGTTGATTAGACTCTCCGCCCACCAGCTCAGTTCGTCCTCGATGTCTTGACCACAATGAGGACACTCAAAGTCACCGAATCTAATCCTAGTGGCACAGCGTGAACAACCCGAGTAACTGGAAAGAGCGTTCAATACTTTTTGTATTTCATGTTGAGTTGCCATGGTACTAATGTGGAACATTGCTCCATTCTAGTTTTACAGTCAACTACCGCCAATGAGAGGGCAGTATTGGTTCGTTGAATCCACACTCGGCAGTTATCCATTTGGTGGAAAACAAACCATCTAAATAGCTTGAATTTTCAGACTCGTGAATAGTTACTGTTTCCTGTAAAGCTAATTCTATGGATCTTAGTGAATGCTTATCGATGTCCGACCCGCTGGGACCAGCCATTAGCAAGGTTTTAGACTTAACTGTACAGGCGAATAAATCAAGTTCGAAGTACGATAAAGTGTTTTCTATTGCAGATTCTTTTTCCGTATGCAATCTAAGGTAATCGTTAATTTCTTCGAGCGGATAGCTACTTGTTTTCCTGGCGCGACTCATGGTCTTATGAAATAGGTCTGGAGTGCAAACAACGTGAGTTATTCCTTCGTGTAGCGAAGCCGCTATAAGTGAAAGGTCGTTCCCTACAGCAACTACCCGCGTAGGATCTACATTGTCATTTGCTATCAAAAATTCTAATCCTCTGACACAGTCGGCTGCTATGGATCTAAATATATAGTTCTGATAGTTATGGAGATCCTTTGTTAATAGTCCTGGAAACATTGCTGAAAATGGCTGATCGGAATTTCTTTGACCACGTGTACCAATAGAGAAAGTGATGAATCGACTGCGAATGTAATTAGATGTTCCTTGAGGTATAGGTTCTAGAACGCTCCCGTATTTGCCGGCATAGTAAATTGCCGGATGAGGACCATTCCCATTTGGAATGCTCAAGTAACCGAATAGTCTATATGGACCGATACTGGTAATCCTAACGCCATACATCGTCGCAAAATCTGTGCATCGCATTGGAATAACCTCCAACTCGGCACTGGCTGGGTAACGTTCCAATGTTGATAACGTGTTTCTCCAGTATTTAGTAAAGGCATCCATATGTTGTTCGTTATTTAATGACACTTCTAAGTTATCCGTATGTTATGGTTTAAGTTCTTTACTAAAAAAATCTTTTATGATGTTATTATGTTTGTGTCTGCCTGCGTCGTGACCATGTCCTGCGTACGGGTAAAGATTCTTACGTGTGCTACCTATAGAGTGAAACAAAGCAAAGCCGGTTTCTGGTGGACATACGTTATCCTGAAGACCGATATTGACGATTATCGGACAATCTATCTTATCTGCAAAATTAATGCCATCAAAGTAGGCTAAATTCTCTTTAATTAGATCAAATTTATCAGGATTGTTGGCTATATAATCGTTGATCTCTTGGTAAGGATAAGTGTCTGTAAGTTCAATTGAATCTATGAACCCGCACAGATAAGGAGCTCCTGCTGCAGCCACCTTTATTTCTTTTCGCATTGCGGCTGTTGTAATAGTTAATCCTCCTCCTTGACTACTCCCTGTGACGCCTATTCTGGACCGGTCTACTTCTTCCCTGCCGATCAAGTAGTCAACGGATCTCCAAGCGTCCACATAGAAACCTCTGTAAGAGTAGACGTTGCGATCAATCAATCCATAGGTTAAAAGCCCGGGATATCCCGGGTTAAATTGACGGTTACTTCTGAGTTTCCCTCTGGGTGCAACGGAAAGAGCGGCATATCCTAGCTTAGCCCATTCTTTAGGGATTTGGGGATCACTTTGGTATCCAGGAAGCAGGATAATAGCAGGGAGCTTCTTCGATCTTTTCGAAGGCAAGCAATACCAGCCTGCTATGCGAACGTGGTCTAGACTGTCATAGAAGACTTGGAAGACCTCAATATCGTTGCTCGACCTCAAGGGATCAGGGTGCATGGAAGGGTTTAGTTGGATGTTTGCGGATTCGGTCACAATTTCATCCCAGAACTGATCGAAATCATCCGGCTTCTGTACTTTCGTTAAATAATCCGTCTTTATAGATCTGGCCATTAGCTTTACTACCTACATGTTCTATTAAGTGCTATGACGATTGTATGAATATTCTATCAACCAGTCAACTGGCATACTGGAAACATATTTCCCATAAACTCTTCTTTTATGTCAGTAATCATGTTTCTTGATAAGGACAAGGGGTGGTATTTTCTTATTGTCTAATAAGTTTCTGAAGTGAACGAAGTTCTCTTGGAGGAACCATTTTACTGCCATAGTCACTCCATGACACCTCAGCTACATATATATCACCCTTAGAATCGACCGCTATACCATGCGGTGAGAAAAATCGTCCAGCTTGCTCTCCGTATGATTCTTCTCCTATTCTGGATATTAGAACTCCATCCCCATCAAATATCGAAATTCTTGGTCCTAGATTTTTACCCATAGAATTCGTTTCGATTCCACAAAAATATTCTCCCACATAAATCAAGGGATCTGTTCCGGTTTGATCAACATGTAGGCAAGCCGCTCTTGATAAATTAATCCATTGGTTTATAAAATTCCCTTCTCTATCAAAAATTTGGACTCGCTGATTTTCCCTATCCGCCACATAAACATTGCCTTGGTTATCTATACAAACATCGTGGACTATATTGAATTCACCTGGGCCTGTGCCTGAATTACCCCAAGAAAACATCAATTCACCATTCGCATTGTACCTATGTATTTTCGCATTGGTATATCCATCAGCCACAAAAATATCTCCGGTTGTCGGATCAATTGCAACGTACGTTGGCCTGTTGAATGGAAGACCACTCATAGCAGGAGCAGGATTGTCCTTTACTCCTAAAGTCATCAATAATGCCCCATCTTGAGTGAATTTGCGAACGGTATGATCACCGTTGTCTACGCAATAAATAGAGTCGTCAGGACCGACGGTGATGCCGTGGGGATTCGTAAAAATTCCTTTTCCCCACGTCTTTATAACATTACCCTTTGAATCAAACACAATTACCGGGTCGTGTAATCCTCTATGAAAAACATAGACATTATCATTTGAATCTACGGCTACTGTTGTAGCTTCTTTGTAACTCCATCCTGACGGTAAATCCCCCCAATTTTCTCCGGAGACTTCATACATGTATAGACCGTTACCTAATAAAACCATCTGCTACCATTCCTTTCAATATCTTCGTTGGATCTCACAACTACTAAATGCTCTCGGGGTATTCAATTCGAGATCAATTGATAACGAATCTTTCAACCCTGAAATATTCTAGAGAATCCACTTTCACTCCATCGATAATTTCTATCGTACTTAATTCCCCTATTATAGGGGCGAGGGTTACCCCACTGTGCATTACGGCGAGATATAAGTTCGGTATGTCATTTGCGAAACCAATAATGGGAAGCCCGTCTACGGGCATTGGTCTATAACCCGTTGGAAGAGGAGTCGCCGTAGCTTCAGATAGAGCTGGAAGGAATTTTGCTGCTGAATCCATAAGCATATTAGCATGGCACTGCGAATCCTTAATTGATAAGATTAACTTAGAATTATTAATGGTGCTCGAATCTTCTCCTATCATGAGAGAACCGTCCTTCATTTGCCTTACATGGACTGGTACATCTTTGTTGTCCGACGACGGTGCGTATACAACAGAGATGTTAGAAAACAGTTCTTTCACTGGGTTGACACGGACCACAAATCCAGGGCTCTTAATTTGCGGTATTTTTATGCCTACCGTTGAAGCAATCTTTGTACTAGCCACACCTGCAGCTAAAACTAAGATATCGCAAGGAATTTCGCCTTGACTAGTCTGAACAGAGGATATTTTAGACTTCATATTGCCGCTTTCACCGAGATTTAATCCCGTCACATTGGTGTTTAAGTAGACCATTCCTCCATTTCTAATGATTTTGTCTGTCAAGATCTGGGCAGTGAGTGGAGCGTTAACGTGTCCTTCGGTGTAATTTAAAGCCGCTAAACTGCACTTTCCTAACGACAGTTCAGGTTCTAAAAGTTCTAACTCATGTTGACTTATTATACGACTGCCATAACCCCAGGATTGTACTAATTTCACGCGCGCATTAAGTTCGTTGGCTGATTTTTGATTATTTACCCATGTCACTTGGCCGCCCCATCGTAAACCTATATCTCTATCTATGAAGCGCGCCAAACGTTCCCATGCATCCATCGAACGCTTGTTAAGATCATGATACCTTCTGGGATCTTTAGAGAAGGCATTTATGTATGCAAATGATTGTTTAGTTGCTCCGTGACCAGGAGCAGCGCTGTCGACTATGGTTACATTTACATTATGCTGAGACATATAAAAGGCTATGGTGGATCCTATGATACCAGCACCTACAACAACAACTTGTGGCTTTACGCGAACCATATTCTCACATCTCCGGTGCGACCGATCAGTTTCCATTCTATAATGTGGTAGATAGACAAGAACCTTGCTATAGTAGCACTTAATAAGATAGGAAGGTAAGGGCTTAAGGTACGCTATGGAGATCTCCTTTTTATAACTGATGTTATCTGAAATGTTGTTTCTTTGGATGGTTGACAGCCACTATGACTAACGTTTTGCAAGGTATAACTGTATTAGATTTGTCGACTGGCATAGCAGGTGCTGTAGCTGGTATGTTCCTTTCTGACAATGGCGCTAAAGTTAACAGAACCACTTATTCTGATAAGCCAAATGAGAGGAACAATCCTGGATTTCATGTATGGGACCGGGGAAAGCATAAAATTGATATAGACGTATGCAAATCACTGGAGGAATTCCTGGTACATTCTGAGTCATCTAAAGAACGAATTCTGGAACAAAGTGAACTAGGCAAGTTTTGTGAACAGGTAAAAAATTCAGATATATTGATCGAAAATTATCCACCGGGTTCTTGTTTCAGGCCTATGTTTGATAGTAAATTCCTGAAGTTACTCAATTCGAATTTAATTCATTGTTCTATTACAGCATATGGTAGTAATGGGCCCATGAAAGATTCGGCCGCGCTCGATGAACTGATCATGGCACGGCTGGGTTTGCTGTCTAATCAACCGTCATTTCGCGAAGGCCCCGTACATATCATCCACAAATTACCTAGCATTGGAGCGGGTGTCTTAGCAGCACAGGGTATATTGGCGTCTGTATATTCAAGGGAAATCAAAGGAAAAGGAATGACAATTCATACTTCGTTGATGGCAGGCGCATTACTGTTTACACCTAAGGTTCATGGTAGTCTACTTGAATTGAGGGGAGGCTCTACTGTTGGAGGAGGCCCATTTTATAGTTCATTTGAATGTCTTGATGGTATTTGGCTGCAGTTGGGCTGCGTCCACAGTGGTTTCATAAAGCGAGCTGCCGATGTGATGGGGATAAACGAATTGATGTCTGAACCCCGGTTTGGTGATGGGCTTAGAATTCGAGACGATAAAACTAGAAATGAATTATTTAATGTTATAAGAGACTGCATCAAAAAATTCCCCTACAGTAAATGGGCAGAATTATTCGAAAATGCTGATGTGCCGTATGCGAAAGTTTCGACGACCGAAGACTCTATGAACGATGCTCAGGTAAAAGAGAATGATATGGTCGTCTCATCTGAAACCACTACTCTAGGCACCTTAACTACAATGGGATTACCTGTGAAACTCACGTTCAAGGATAATCACGAATACAGACGGAAACCAGTTAAACCTTCAGAAAGTCATTCCTTACACCTGGCTACAAATAGTAATGATGATTTTCATGAATGTGACAAAAACCCTCGACCACTTCACGGTGTTAAAGTTCTAGAACTTGCAAACGTCATAGCTGGACCTATGGCTGCTAAATTATTGGCTGCCTTAGGTGCTGATGTGATCAAAGTAGAACCTCCAGGTGGCGATATATCGCGTCCTGCGTCTACGCCATACTTTTATCATTTGAATGCATATAAACGATCAGTATCAATTAACGCGCGCCTTACAGAAGGCAAGGAAGTTTTAAAGAGACTTGTGTCTGAAGTGGATGTTTTGGTAGCAAATATGAGGCCAGGTGCTACAGATAGGTTGGGTATTGGTACAAATGCATTGGCGAAACTCAACCCAGATATCATAGAAACGCATGTCACGGGATTTGGATGGACCGGACCATATTCGCATCGACCGGGCTTGGATCCACTTGCACAGGCATTAATTGGCCTACAACGGGCACAGGGCGGTCCAGAGAACCCTCCCATTTTCCTGCACAGAATCGCCCCTACAGATTATCTTGCAGGAGCTTTAGGGGCTTTAGGAACAATCCTGGCTCTTATAGGGCGGATGCGTAATGGAACTCACGGTTGGATGGTACAGACAAATTTATTAAATTCAGCCATATTAATCAATTCCGAAGATTTTATTGTATATGACAGTAAGCCTGCCAGAGTTCATGCTGATAAGGATCATTATGGACTTAGTCCTCTTCACAGACTATATCAGACGGCCAATGGATGGATATATGTTGTCGCCAATGAAGATGAATTGTGGACCAAACTTTGTGTAGTGTTAGGAAATGTTGGCCTGCTAAATGATTCCAGGTTTTCGACCTCTGTCTTACGGACAAGAAACGCTGATCTGCTTTCTAAGGAATTGGAACAGATTTTCCATCTGGAGAAGTCGGATTATTGGGTGGATGCGCTAAAACTGCAAAATATTCCTTGTTCACAAGTTGTCGATGAATATGTCAAAAGTTTTTTTGGCGACTCCCAAGCCATAGACAACAATATGATTCTTGAGTTTCAGCACCCAATTGTAGGCCCTTACAAGATGTCTTGTAATCTTGTAACATTTGACAATACCACTGAAGAAGGAGTAAAACCTACGCCCTTATTAGGACAGCACACTGCAGAAGTACTGAAGCAAATCGGTTACACAGCTGCTGATATCAGGGGTTTCTATGACGCGGGAGTAGTTATTACAGAAAAGAATTAAATTACGTTTTATATTGCCATTACATTAGATATTTGTGTACAAGATAAGTTTATAAATCAGTCAAGTTGACTAAAGAAATTCTAGGAGGGTTGAATTGAAACTTACGGGATCAGATTTAATTAATCGTGCTTTGCGGGCAGAGGGAATCGAAAAAGTTTTTGCTATAGCTGGTGATCACACATTACCGTTGATGGATTTAATGTCGATTCAAGGGTTCGACTTTATCGATACCAGACATGAACAAGCCGCCGTAGATATGGCAAATGCATGGGGTCGTATCACGGGGATTCCAGGTGTGACGATGTTCACTACTCCGGGACAAGCTAACGCCATACCCGGGTTAACTCTTGCACACCACATGGAATCACCAATAATAAACATAGTGGGTAGCGCACCACAAGACAGACTTGGGCAAGGAGCTAGCCAAGAAATTGATCAAGTAGGCATGGCTAGGCCTGTAACCAAAGGGTCGTGGATGATATCCGATCCCTATAGGATACCTGAGTATTTCGCCAGGGCCTTTCGTGTAGCATTGTCCGGGAGACGTGGCCCCGTACATCTAACTATTCCACTGGATGTTCAAGAAGCAGAGATCGATGAGCATCGAGTACGATTCTTTGAGCCTCGCGAATATCGCCATCTTGGACAGATAATGGGAGACCAGAATTCTATTAAGTCAGCTATTGAATTGCTTAATAGTGCTAATACTCCGATGATTATAGCCAGCTCAGGAGCATTTAGTACTACTGAGGAAAGTCTTTCGAGACTAATAGAGATAACAGGTATACCGGTCTTCACTGAAGACTTAGCACGGGGAATTGTGTCTGATATTCACCCAAATTGCTTTGGGTTTGCGGATTCTCGTGTATCGAATGCCGCGACGTTTTTAAAGGAGGCTGATGCCATACTTCTCTTGGGCAAAAAGCTGGATTTTACTATAAATTTCGGTAATCCACCGAATTTCCGTTCGGATGTGAAGCTTATTCAAGTTGAGCCGGATTCCAATTTGATTGGACTCTCTCGTGGTGTTGACGTTGTTATACAGGGTGACGTCGGAGCAATAGTTAACCAATTAGGCGCCGAAGCTGAGAATTATGAATGGCAAAAACATCCTATGGTCGAAGAGATCTCCTCAGAATATAGGAATCAAATCGCCCATCTTGAGGCGCAGGCAGATAGCAAAACACCTATACACGCGATGTCTGTACACAAGGCTCTTAGCGATGTTCTCGATGAAGATTCCTGTTTGGTGTTTGAAGGCAGTGACTTCGCATTTTATGGAGCTGCATATCACCCCGCATATAAAGCCAATCGCTGGTTCACCAATGGTACTCTAGGAATGATAGGATGGGGCG
Organism: uncultured Dehalococcoidia bacterium; assembly: GCA_964431885.1. Lineage (GTDB taxonomy): Bacteria > Chloroflexota > Dehalococcoidia > Lucifugimonadales > CAUZEB01 > CAUZEB01. The sequence goes on from CAYSLK010000175.1 coordinate 19,979, forward strand.
TCCCTTTTGGATTCGGGGCCAAGATTGCTTCACCGACGTCAAAAGTTGTGGTATTGACGGGTGACGGTGCGTTTGGATTTAGTGCCATGGAAATAGATACAGCTGTACGGCACAACATACCCGTGGTCATTGTAATGGGTAATGACAGCGTTTGGGGAATAGACTACCATCAACAAATGCAACTTTATGGTAGGAGTGTGGCTACGACGCTGTTACCCACTCGATATGATAAGATGGCTGAGGCATTAGGTGCCCATGGCGAATATGTATCAGATGTAGAGCAACTCCCCGGGGCTCTTTCAAGAGCATTTGCAGTTGATGGGCCCTCCTTAGTTATGGTGCAGACTAGACCTTCTCCTAGCCCTCTAACCGAATTTATCCTTAAGGCTAAGGGAGGTACTACTTAAGACAAATAACTGTCCTCACATTGGGTTTTGCTTTTCGGATGTAACCACTCGTCTAAATGGTAGGACTCTGGGGTTTATGAGTACGCAAAGTGTAAATTTGATATCACCCGAGAGCTGTGTCAACTTTGTTAATTGCTATAGCCATTAGACGTGCATCTTCTACACTCATATTCATGTTAAAGTCGAACCTCAAACTTCTTCCCAACAGCGATAACGTTTGAGGACACATGTCCTTAGAATATTGAACATTACCTTTGTAACTCGGATCCTTCCAAGGGTAGCCTGTAGGATGTGGTGATCGTTTCTCAAGGATCGAATCCCAATAACTGTAGATATGTCTATCGGGAAAACCGTCGTTGTAAATCGATGCAAGTGGCACACCCTCAGCTTCCAATGCGAGAGAGTACCCTTTCGCTAGTTCTTTGTCTTGCACAATAATTGATGCCGAAACTCCCGTGTCCCCTTCCGGATCTTCCACGTATTGCAAGGAGTACCCTTTCGCTTCGTCTAAGTTTTCCAGGAATATATTTTTTAGCTTTCGCTGATGATCTAGTATCACCTCTATCTTATCTAGCTGGACTCTAGCAATGGCAGCAAGCACCTCACTGGGTCGATATGTTTGTCTTGGGAATGGTTCGTTTTGCCATTCTACACCTCTGTTATAGGTCCACATGGGCAGGCCAGGATCTGCGGCAAATCGCGCTCGCTCGTATATATCTCGATCGTTTGTGTAGGTTAGTCCACCTTCACCGGCAGTGATTGTTTTGAAATAATTCAGACTCCAAGCACCAACGTCACCAAAGGTTCCAACTCTTTTGCCTTTATATTGCCCTCCTACACACTGACAGCAATCCTCAACTATTTTCAGGTTGTATTTGCGAGCCAGTTTGACTAATTCGTCTATTTTAGCAGGGACTCCTCTCATGTGAACTA
>CAYSLK010000176.1:0-3173 GCA_964431885.1 uncultured Dehalococcoidia bacterium
CAGGAGAAGGTGAAGGTAACGAAGACCATATACCATTCTTCGTCAGACCTAAAAAGGGATCATCTACCGCTCCTATAGCATTCCTCGTTCCAACAAACAGCTATCTCGCATACGCTAATTATCACTCACTATCCAATCCAGGAACTCAAGAAAAATTCTATAAGTATTTCATGCGTGAAATGGATTTTAACTACCCATCATTTCCTCATGAGAAATACATAGTAAACAACGAACTCCATAGTCTGTACGATCGACACTCGGATGGAAGTGGTGTTGCTTATTCTTCCCGACTGAGACCAATACTAGACATGCGCCCTAAAGTCCATATGCGCATGCTTGGAGCAGGGCAAGGTGCTCCTCATCAATTTGCCGCTGATCTCCACTTAACCGACTGGATGGAGAACCAGGGTTATGAATTTGATGTAATTACCGACGAGGATCTACACCTGGAAGGCGAAAGTCTTTTAGCACCATACCTGGTTCTGGTCACCGGCAGTCACCCAGAATATTGGTCTGAACAAATGCTGGACGCCTTGGAGACGTACCAGGGTAAAGGTGGGCGTCTAATGTACCTCGGAGGTAATGGGTTTTACTGGGTCACATCTTTCGCACCAGGAAAGAATCACGTCATAGAAATACGGAGATGGAGAGGAACTGAGGCTTGGGAGGCCGATCCAGGCGAGTATCATCACAGTACTACCGGAGAAATAGGTGGATTATGGAGATTTAGAGGACGACCTCCTCAAAAACTCACGGGAGTTGGGTTTAGCTCACAAGGTTTTGACTACAGTGTTCCCTATCATTCTCAGCCCGATAGTGTAAATCCCAGGGCCTCTTTTATATTCGAAGGTGTAGATAAGGGAGAACCCATAGGTGACTTTGGTCTGGTGATGGGAGGCGCAGGAGGCTTTGAAGTAGACCGCGCCGATATTGCGCTCGGCACTCCTACACATGCTCTCGTGCTTGCAACTGCAACGGGGTTTTCAGACGTTTATCAACACGTCATTGAAGAAGTACTAACTAGTAACGCTCTTGAAGGTGGTACACATAGCCCACTTGTCAAAGGAGACATGGTCTACTTCGAAGGGGCAAATGGAGGCGCTGTATTCTCTGTTGGATCAATAGCCTGGTGTGGCTCTCTCTCTCATAATAACTACGATAATAATGTATCTAAAATCACAGACAACGTCTTGAAAAGATTTTCTGCCGAAGATCCAATATCGTGAAGATATCAAAGCTTCCGAGTTCCCGAGACACAGTAAGACTGATGGTAACTTACCGTAATCTCTTTTATACTCCGGTGTATGTAGCTATGGCGGAGAAATTCTTTTCTGAAGCTGGATTAGATGTTATTTTCAAAACTGCTCGCAACGCCGCTGAAGCAATGGAAGCTCTGAAGAAAGGAAACATTGACATATTACAGACGGGGATAAGTCGAAGCTTCATGGAGCTTGACAATGGAAACACAAACGTGCCCTTGCATATTGCTGAAATTAATAGAGGGGATGGATTTTTTCTACTATCCCGCAAAACCATAACAAAATGGGATTGGTGTAATCTGCAAGGTAAGCCTCTAATTCCAATTGGATTCACCCCAGTCCCATGGATGTCACTTAAGTACGTTCTTAAGCTGCATCAGGTAAATATGGAAAGTGTCTCACTGATAACAGGATTAGGTCTAGACGAAGCACTTGCTCAATTTGAAAGAGGTCAAGCTGATTTTATTCACTTACCAAATCCGCAAGCTCAAGATCTAGTTCACCAGAAAAGAGGATATATAGTAGCAACGCCAGGCGATCAACTTGGATACCTGTGCTACAGCTCTTTTGCAGTAATGCCCAAACTTCTAGAAAACAATCCTGATCTAATACAGAAATTTGTTGACGGGTTCTTTAAAGCTCAATTATGGCTCTACTCACAATCCAGCAATTCGATCAGTAAAGTAGTCAAACGTTTTTTCCCTGAAGTCTCAGACGCGGTGCTTGAGCAAAGTATAGACCTATATAAAAGAACCCAAACGTGGTCTAAGGATTGCTTAATCGGAGAAGTCGGATATAAAGCCATGAACAGCTTACTAATGGATGGTGGATTAGTAACTAGATCTTATCCGTACGAAAAAGTTGTCAGACCTGAATTCGCTATCAAAGCAATGTCTGCTTATTCCATTTAAATTACGATCCGTAAAAGATTTACACGGCGCTTAACGTCTGTCGATTCAACATCAGCGATTTTATTGGTCGGTTTTATAAATCGGCTATGCTCCACCAGTAACCTCAAGAACCGCACCTGTGATATAACTGGCATCATCTGAAGAAAGAAAACTAACACTCTTTGCTACTTCTTCTGGTCTACCAAGACGCCCAAGTGGTATAGACCGTACCATCATGTCTTGTGATTCCTCAGATAATGCCTGAAACCTAGAATGAACTCGTGCTCCTGGTTCAGTTAATATTGCGCCAGGCATAATGGCATTTACAGATATTCCGTCCGGTCCTAAATCTTTGGCGAGCTGATATGTTAATCCGATAATGCCAGACTTAGCGGCTGCGTAAGGTAGTCTAATGGCGGAAGTACCAAGGGCTCCAAAAGTTCCTTTCGCTGTCACGGATGAAAGATTAATGATGCGACCATATTTTTGTTTACGCATATGAGGGATAACAGCCTGACAAGCAATAAATGTTGCGTTCAGGTTAAGTTCAATAGATGTGTCCCACGATTCCGTAGTAACGTCTTCTATCGCCATAACACCCGTATATCCGCTGCCCCCAGCATTATTGACCAAAATATCAATCCGCCCAAAATTTGATATTGCATAGTTAACCATGGAATTGACACTAGTCTTATGGGTTATATCTAACGCCATAGAAATTACCGTGTTAGTCCCTTTATTAGTTATATCTGTAACTTGTGACAACTTGTTTTCATTAATATCAGTAAGAAGCATGTCGGCACCTTCATTGCTGAAATCTAAGGCTATAGCTCTCCCTATCCCTTGAGCTGCTCCCGTGATTATGGCTACTTTACCTTGTAAACGCAATTTATTCTCCTATTTATTTACTCGAATTTAATCTTTATATCGCTCAATTATCTCTATATATTTTCCTTACTTCAATACGTAAACTGACTAATGGATTCAAATCATAGTTTAATCGATTTATAGAAGGTTTTTGTAA
>CAYSLK010000177.1:0-2979 GCA_964431885.1 uncultured Dehalococcoidia bacterium
TGTTTTTTGATTTCTTTTTTCTGTGTTTGTCTTAATCCTACTCTTTTGCTTTGTCTGAACCAACCGCTACTCCTTAGCCTGAACCAACCGCTACAGCTAAGCCTGAACCAACCGCTACACCTAAGCCACTTCTTACCGCAATAGATCAAGAGGATTTACCTCTTGTGAAGATGCACATGGCGATGGGTACCGATCCTAATAGTGGTCCAATACTGCAAGGTTTTCCATTTGAAGGAGCCTTCCCGTTACATCTGGCAGTTATAAAAGATAATAGTGAGATAGTCCAGGTTTTGTTAGAAAACGGTGCTCAGATAGATATAAAAGCAGAGAATAGCGATGAAGCTACACCCCTACATTGGGCTGCTTTCTATAGCATGGAAAATATGGTTTTATTTTTGATAGATAAGGGAGCATCTATAAATGTCTTGGATGCCAATGGGGCCTCTCCCACTGATAGCGCAAATTACGCCAAAGTGTTGAATCAGGGCAACCCTGAGACACTTCATAAATTGAACTCTATAATTGAAATATTGAAGAGCAATGGTGGATTATCTGCCGATGAACTCAATCGTTTGTCTGGAGTTGAATCTACTACAGGGGTTGAATCTGTTGAGATAAAAACTTACGGATTTAAATTAGTTGTTGATAGTTCTATTAATATTGAAAGCTCCGGATTGTTGGACGATCAGGCAAGAGAAGAAGATGGAATAGTATTCTTTCAGTATGAAGGAGCCAATGCTACATTACTTTGGCTAACTGGAAGCAATCAGGATGAATTACTTTCGGATGTATATACTCAAGTTGTTGAAGCACAGACTGAACTCACCTTCTCATTGATAAATGAAGGAGCAATAACAGTTGATTCGTCACCAGGAAAATACTTAACTTTCGTTTCTAATGATGACTTAGGAGAGATTGAAGGGGGCGGACTAACGGGTGTTTGGACCTGTCTCTCAGACAGAGTATTCTCATTGACAGTAACAGGCTCAGATCCAGTAGTTTTACAGATAAGATTCAAGAGGTTAATAGATAATTTCACGTGTACTCCTTAGACTCTATTTATAGGAAGATATTATGAAGGTATTTAATTTAACTCTGTTGCTTTTGATTACTCTTGCTTTGATCTTCCCTATCGGTATATTTGCTGAACCTATGTCACAAAGGTATGGAGGAAACCAGGGCAGTGGAGGAAACCAAGGCGGAGGCACACCTGGCCCTGCGCCAGCGCCCAAACCACCATCCGCCCCTACAGATCAAAGAGGTAATGGTAACACGGGGAATACTCAGAGTAAGCCCGCACCAGAAGGTAAACAACCAGGAGGAGATAAATCATCCGTGGATCAGGGAGAAGATGGAAAGATAGGAGATGCCCAGGGAAACAAAGTAGGCGGTAATAACGAAGATGGGCAACAGTTGAAAAACATGGATCGTAACCAGATGAAGGATCTTGGTGGTAAGCAAATTGCTAACATGGCTAAAGGATTGGATCGTGATCAGATGAAGGATCTTGGTGGTCAGCAGATTACCGACATGGCCCGTAACATGGATCGTTACCAGATGAAAGATCTTGGTGGTGAGAAGATAGCCAACATGGCCCGCAACATGGATCGTGATCAGATGAAAGACCTTGGTGGTGACAAGTTGGCTAATATGGCCTGGAATATGAAAGATGATGATTTCAAAGATTTGGGCGGAGACAAAATTGGAGATATGGTTCGTAGCATGAAGAGTAGTAATCTTACGGGTTTAGGCGGGAAGACAGTATTAGCTATGGCTAGAGAAATGGATGACAATTCACTTAATAATATTGGTAATGATCAGGCCAAAGGTATAGCAAAAGCTATGGATAAAGATCAGATGGCAACACTTTCGAGCAATCAATTGATCGGATTATCAAAAGGTATAGACGCTAAAGAAATTTCCGGAATAGGAAAGGACAAACTTTACGCAATAGTTGATAAAATAGAAGGGGCGAAAATAGTTAATCTTGGTAATAATCATTTGTCATCTATGATGGGTAGATTGAATAGCTCTCAGATAGGTGAATTGGACAAGGAGAAAAAGATTTCTATTGTAGACGGTTTGCAGGCTAATTTCTTCGCTACGCAAGAAGCTGATTTTAATAATATTAGGTCGGCCAATATAACTATTCCTACTTTAGACACTGCTAAAATCGGGAAAACTAAAATTGCAGCTGTAGATTCCGTACAGAAGGAACGAGTAAGACTTGTTCTTACAAGAAATAATCTGTTTTCTGGTACGGCTAGTAATTCCTCAGATTAGGAACATATACTGTACGTATTATCCTTAAGTCTGAAAGTCTGCTGAGTTCTCGACATATGGAGACCTACGATTATTGTCCAGGTGGTTTGTAGCCTAGACCTCCAGCTTTAGCAAGAGCTTCAAGTCCTTCGTCTATAGTAAGTAACGGTACCGTTTTTAGTGTGCTCAGGGCTCCGCCTGCGGAGGCCGCTAGTGACAAAGCCGCCATGCTAATGTTGTCCGGCATCTGAACTAGAATAACCAAGTCATATTCTCCGAACGCTAAGTAACCGGATTCTATTGAACCGCCGAGCCGTTCAACTACTGGACGTATGGCTTCAATTCTATTTTGAGGACTTTTAATTTGTGCAGACCATCCTTCATTACTATATGATCCCAGTATTAAATAATGTGCCATGTTTTGCCTCCTCAACAACTAATGTTATGTATCATATTTCTTTTAGATTATAGCTTATGCTTGATAGCCACAGGCCCTAAAAACAAATTGCCAGGTATAAAACTGTCTCTTGCAGTACTAAATTGATAATCGATTCCTTCTGTGGTTACCATACCTATTGCGGTGTAAAATGTATTCTCTCCACTTACCCCACTTTTATTGCCGCCTCCATGACCCCTTAGCCAGAGTGGAGCGATAATTTGTTGTCCCTCCCAATTGCCACGGGTTGCTAACAGGTGGCCAAAACGTGCCAGGTTTGA
>CAYSLK010000178.1:0-12025 GCA_964431885.1 uncultured Dehalococcoidia bacterium
CGCTCTACCGATATCCTTAAGGAAACCCCTTCTAATATTTTTGCCAGTCGTTTTTTTATCCTATCGTAGATCCAATGTCGACGCAGGTATGTCTATGTCAGTATAGAAACCAGGCAATCCGTAGAGATTCAATACTTCGAACTGACGTTTCATTTGATCAGTGGTTATTAATCCCTTTTTGTTACTTATATAGGCGGCTCCCATCATTCCGATACTAACAGCTTCACCATGCAAGAATTTATCGTATCCGGTGGACGATTCTATGGCGTGACCTATAGTATGTCCATAATTCAAAAGAATTCTGATACCAAGGGTTTCCTTTTCATCTTGTGAAACCATATGCGCTTTTATAGAAACACTTTGTTTAACAACCGCGGTTGTTACCTCAGGATCTAGTGAATTAATCTTATGAAAATCATTTTCAAAGGATTCCAAAAGAGTGCTGTCCAAGATCAGTCCGTGTTTTATTGCTTCCGCCCATCCAGAGGTCACTTGTCTTTTGGGTAAACTCATTAACGTTTGAACGTCTGACATAACAAATTGTGGCTGATAAAAAGCTCCAACAAGATTCTTGCCCTCCGGGAGATCAACCGCTACTTTTCCACCTATAGAGGCATCCATCATGGCAAGGACACTAGTCGGGATTTGTGCAAACGCAATACCTCTGAGATAAGTCGCAGCGACGTAACCTGCCAGATCTCCAACGACACCTCCACCCACCGCAAGAATCAAATGCCCTCTCTCAGCATTTAATTTGGAAAGCCAACCATATAAATTTCTTACATTTTTGAGATTCTTACTTCGTTCCCCAGAGGGGAAAGAATATATGTGGTTTTGTATGCCGTTGGCGTCAAGTATAGAACTGATGTTGCTTGCTATGTGTTCCACACCAGTGTCAGTAATTATATAAGTTGTTGTGGGACCCATCATGTTGAGTATACGGTCCCCTATGGTTTTTATTATTCCCCAACCCACCCATATGGGATAACTATTAGATGATGTGTGTACTACTGCAGCAAGATCCTCAGTATTTGTATGTTGTCGTACAGAGCCGGAAGTTGACAATATTTGCCAGCCCCTTAAGATTTCACTAGCCACTTGTGATTGAGTAATATTATCCGTATGGACAGTCCAGTGGGCGCGGCTATAATAAGATTGTCTATGGTTCTTGAGGGAGCGAATTTTACAGATTGGATTAGGAGTGTCAAGTAGGGGTCTAATGATGTTGGAATCAGATTGATCTTGGTCTTGAAGTCTCTTGAATACAGTTTCGACCGTAGCTTCAAGACAAATTATAAATCCGTGCGATTCCATAATTTGAATGTTTTCCGGTGTGGTGATAATTCCACCACCTGTCGAAATAACCTGATTGCTGCCTTTAGCGTACTCTCTTAATATTTCGCTTTCTATAGAACGGAAATGATTCTCGCCCTTTCCTGAAAAAATGGAATTAATACTCTCTCCAGTTTTTGCTACAATTTTCTCGTCTAAGTCGATAAACTCCCATTTTAACGCTAGAGCAACTTCCCTACCGACACTTGTTTTTCCAGTCGCCGAAAATCCGGTTATGAAAATATTTGCTTTCAAAATAGAATCAACTCCATTTCACGATATCTTTTTAGTGTTTAATTTTAGTTAAAGCTTTGCCAGGGCTTTTTTAGCAGCATTGAGCATCACGTTTACAGGAGCCTCTTGACCTGTCCAGTGTTCGAAGGCTGCGGCTCCTTGAAAGATAAGCATAGGTAGACCTCCTAAGGTTCGAGCACCGGCTTTCTGGGCCAGTCTAATTAAGGGAGTATCGTTTGGATTGTACACCATGTCATATACCAAAGTATCAGCCGCTATATTAATTATTTCTATCGGTGAATCTGCTTCCATCTCACTGTATTTCATGCCCATTGAAGTGCAATTAACTACTAGATCGATATTTTGAAGAATCGAATATTGTGAGGCAGCTGTCAAGTTAATAGCTGATAGTTTACCAACGGAAGAATTAGCTGAGGATAGCAAGTCCTCTGCTGTTGCTAACGTTCTATTGGCTAAAATGATTGATTCAATATTTTCTTCCAAAAGGCTGAAAAAGGCAGCTCGAGCCGCACCACCTGCTCCTAGGATGAGTATCCTCTTTCCAGTTGGATCGAACTCTCCAAATTCCTTTAACGATTTAATGAATCCGTAAGCATCGGTATTGTACCCTTTAATACCATCGTTAGTACGAACTATTGTGTTTACCGCTCCTATTGTTGTGGCCCAATGATCAACAGAATCTAATAGTGGGATTACGCGCTGTTTGTAAGGGACCGTCACATTAGCACCTATATAAATTTCAGAACGCAACTTACATATTTGATTGTCGAATTCTTCGGGTTTTGTAGACCATGCTTTGTATTGAACTGGTATACCGTAATAATCGAAAGCCGCTTGCTGAAATACGGGCGATATTGAATGAGATAAGGGATATCCAAAAATACCGGCTAGATGCATCATATCATTCCCCTAAGATGAATTGTATTGCGTGCTGTCAGGTGGCATGGGATTGCGATCATTTTAGAGATTTGAGGAGTTAGTTGTAACGTGGGAAATCGTTAATCCATTCTTTAGCATCTCCTTTTTCATGACTTGGTATCGGAATCATGCCGGATGCCTTTAGATCAATATCTTTCCAAAAACGTATGACTTCATAAATCGGTTTTTGAGAATCACTGACCTCACCATAGTCAAACCAATGAAGAGTATTTTCAGGTATATTAATAAATCCGCCAGGACCTAGAATGCAAATTGCAATCCATTGACCTATAGAAAGTCCAAAAGCACCACCTCCATTGAGAAATAAACGTATCTCTGGATGCTCGTGTTGGTGCAATTGAAAGTTACGATTAAATACCTCTCTATAGTGATCGCTGGATTTTGGCCCTATGGAACCCAAGTCATAATGCTGAAGATTAAAGTCCTTTTGAATGGCCCCGATTAATTTATTGTTTGGTAGGTTTGGTACACTACCTTTTGGGTTTTCTCTAGGATAACTATCAAAACCTATTCCGCGGGAATTTAATTCATCACGAATGGCGGAATTATTTGTGAAAATTGTTTTTGGTTTGGTCTTGTCAGTTTCATCAAAGATGAAAAGAGCATTTACCATTAGAACGCCTCACTTAAGTTTTTACAAAAAATCAATAAATTTAAGTTGAGTTATCTCATATGATCTGTAAATCGAAAAAACGATGTATCGGTTGAGTAGATTGCCTATTAATTATTGTTCCCGCCCAGATTGCTATAATTATAGACCTAGTATAGCAATGTGAGTTTATGTGAACAAGAATTAATATTACAGTAAGACACGTCTTCAGGAAGAAGGAATGCTAAATTGACGACGTTTTAATGTATCTGTTAGGATGTTCGTCGCCTCTTTCCCCTGTAGAAAATTTATGTGGGAACTATTTCTAATATGACAGAACTTCTGAAGATAGCTAAAGAGATCGAGGCTTGTACTAAGTGTGACCTGCATAAGACAAGAGATAATGTGGTGCCTGGTGAAGGTGATCCTAAAGCGGATATAGTCCTAATTGGTGAAGGTCCCGGAGCGAATGAAGATCGATTGGGCAGGCCATTTGTTGGTCAGGCCGGTAAGGTGTTGAATGGGTTATTGGAAAGTATAGGTCTACAACGAAAGGATGTATTCATCACTAACATGGTCAAATGCCGGCCACCCAATAATAGAGACCCTCTACCGTCTGAAATAAGGGCTTGTAGACACTTTTTGGATGCTCAATTAAAAGATATTAATCCTAAAGTTCTTGTTACTCTTGGGAGGCATGCTCTAGTAAATTTTATCCCGGGTGAATCTATAAGTAAAGCTAGAGGCAAGCCACGGTTTTGGAGTAGTTATTTAATATACCCCATTTATCATCCAGCTGCTGCATTACATAATCCCAAACTGCGATTAGTTTTGAAAGACGATTTCAGCAATTTAATTAATGTAGTCAATTCAGTAGCTGAGACTGAACCTGAAAAAGAGGCAGAGACTATACAAAGTCGCCAACTTGACCTTTTTTGATAGAGATATGATGAACAAAACATTGATCTGTAATATGTTTTTGTGTTGAGCAGGTGTTTTTAGTAAATATAATTACAAAACGTAGTCTGGGCAAGATAGGATGGAAATACGTCTGTAGGTAGGTTAGGAATAAATTTGTCTTCTGATATTGTGAAAATCATTCCGTTAGGTGGACTGGGCGAAATCGGCCGTAATATGATGGTATTGGAACATGGCGATGATATTATTGTCATAGATGCAGGAGTGTCATTTGTCGGGCCAGAGTTCCCAGGAATAGATTTCGCTATACCTGATATTTCATACCTTGTTGAAAACAAGACAAAAATTAGGGCTATCCTAATAACCCATGGACACGAAGATCACATAGGGGCGCTTCCGTACATCCTTACAGAATTGGATGTACCGGTTTATTCCTCTCGCCTAACTCATGGTCTGATTACAGTCAAGTTGCGAGAATTTGGCATACTTACCGAATCGAGATTAAACGTAGTTGAACCTCACACACCATTTACGACTGGCAACTTCCGAGTCGAGTTTTTTAGAGTGTGCCATTCAATCCCTGACGCTATGGGTATTGCCATTACGACATCCTTGGGCACGGTGGTACACACCGGAGATTTTAAGATTGATCATACGCCTGTTGATGGGAAGTCGACGGATTTCACTGCACTTGCACGTATTATACCTGAAGGAGCTCTTTTATTGCTTTCTGACTCCACTTACGCGGAAATGGAAGGATATACGAAGTCAGAACAGGTGGTAGGTGATGCTTTGGACAGGTTAATAGGTAGTGCCAGAGGTAGAGTAATGGTTGCTACGTTTGCATCTCTGATATCTCGTGTGCAGCAAGTCATTAATGCGGCTGTGAAACATGGCAGAAAGGTTTCATTGGTTGGTAGGAGTATGACCAATAATATTAATATGGCTCTCAAGATGGGATACCTTACTGCTCCAAGCGGAACTATTGTTAGAATTAAGGAAGCTCTGTCATTGCCTCATGATGAGGTTGTTATAGTTGCAACTGGTAGCCAGGGAGAACCTACTTCAGCTCTTGTTCGTATAGCGAATGGCGAACATAAAGACATAAACATCATACCTGGAGATACTGTGGTTCTTTCCTCTTCACCAATTCCGGGTAACGAGACAGTAGTGGCGGAAACTATAGACAATTTATTCCGACAAGGTGCCGAAGTCGTGTATAGCCGTATTGCCTTGGTTCATGTACATGGTCATGCGAGTAAAGAAGAACTGAAAATGATGTTAAACGTAACTAATCCTCAGTTTTTTGTTCCTATTCACGGTGAATACCGCCACATGATTGCCCATGCTTCAATTGCAGAATCTATGGGTGTATCGGATCTAAATACATTTGTATTAGAGGATGGAGATGTACTTGAAATAGGGCACTACAATGGCAGCATTGTAGATCGCGTTCGTTCAGGCAAGGTGTTGGTGGCAGGGCGACGACGATTACTAAAGCCTGATGATCAACTGGTTAAGGAACAACGAGAATTAGGGAAAATGGGTGTGATTGTAGTTAGTGTAACGCTGGACGGGAAATCCGGCGATGTTTTGAGGCCGGTTAACATAATACAATCAGGAGTTCTCGATGTGTCACAGGGGAAGGTTTTTGAAAAGGCTATAAAAGTGGCCACCAAATCTCTGGAAAAAAATAGAAACGAAGACCTAGAGTTAACAGAGCTTAAATCGAGGGTCACGGAATCTGTATCAGAATATTTTTATGCTGAGACGAAGCGACGGCCAACTATCCTTACTCTTATAGAGCACATCTGAACATAGAATCTATCTAGATCTTATTCGTGAGCGGTGAATTCCCGCAGATCAGGGATGCTTGATGATTATATGAGAAGGATTCAGCCGTAATAATCTATAGGCGACTTTTTGGCAGGTATTTAAGATGTCGGAAACAATGGGACATGAACAGTTAAGTGCCACTTCATCAACGTCCTTTTATTCAAGGATTACTAATCTTGCAACTCTTAGTTTAGGTAAACTTTTATTAACCATTGTTCCAATTGCAATTTCACTCGCTTTTATAGTCGGTTCAATATATTGGTTCAGGAGTTCGATAATTCAAGCTTACTATACCAGCTTAGATGTTATATTTGCCACACTAGGGTTAGGTATTGTGCCTATAAGTTTATTCGGATTAGTATTCGGATGCACATTAATAAAAAGACCAAAATTGCTAGCAAAATTTAACATATGGCTAGGCTCTGTTGGAATAGTAATATTTAGCTTAGGTGTATTTGCATATTTTCAACCGAACCAAGGGATACTGTCCTTATTCACACTTAATGGGGAAGTCAGTCTAGGAGGTGATTTGGGGGAGGTTATAAAGGGTCGGGGTGGCTTCTCTAGTTTGTGGAGATTACCTGGACTTGCGTTGTTATCGGTTGCTATTTTACGCCCGTCTATTATCTTATATATGCTAGCTCTCTCTAAGTTATTGGGATCATATATATATATGTACTTGCTAGCTATCGTTGGGTATTTATTAAAAATGTACTTTTTGGAACGAGATGCCCGTTCATCCGATAGAGATGCGTTAAAAATAAATGCAAAAAATAAAAGTGTCAGTTTAAATACAGATAGCTTCGATGAAAACAAGCAGAACCAAGAGTTAAGATCGATTACAGACTATCAATCAGGAAATCGTAGCCGTAATCACCTCACAGAGAATTACACGATTAATCCTTTGGAAAATATCGGAGGTATACGGCAAGTACATGATGTTAATGCCAGTCTTTCAATAGGAGAAGATTCTGCTGACGGCGTTCATGAAATCGAGACTACGCCCAGTCATGACGTTCCTTTAGTGAAGAAGTTTAATAGCCTCTGGGGTCGTCCTGGAACTCCACCTATAAATCTATCTGATTCAAAAGGTTTGAATAAACAAACTGAGGTCGTTCATGATATATCCACTTCATTGAATAATTGGAATCGGCCATCCACCGATCTTCTAATTGAAGTCCCTGAAGGAGGCATAACGAAGGAAGAGATGGAACGTACCTCGGAAGTTATACGTGAAACATTTTCCGAATACGGCATTGAAGTAAAAGTGGGACAGATTAGACCAGGGCCGGCCGTGACTATGTATGGATTAATACCGGGATGGATACGGCGTTATCGTCAGGTGAAGAAGACCGATGAATTTGGCATTCCTGTGCTGGACGAAACTGGTAAGCCCGTCGTCGTTAAAGAGGAGACGAAATCCCGAGTGAAGGTGGATAATATACTTTCCAGAGAGAAAGACTTAGCTTTGGCTTTAAAGACTCCCTCTATTCGAATTGAAACACCTGTTATGGGAGAGTCCTAAGTAGGTATTGAGGTGCCGAACTCAGAACTTAGCGCGGTAACTTTACGATCGGTCATAGAAAGTGAAGAATTTACAAAACTTCGTTCAAAGGCCCAGTTGCCTGTTGCTTTAGGTAAAGGGAGTGGTGGGGAAACTATGGTGATTGATTTAGCGAAAATGCCTCATCTTTTAATAGCTGGTGCAACAGGAAGTGGTAAGAGTGTTTGCTTAAATACTATAGTGTCATGTTTGATAACTGAAAAGGCTCCAGATCAATTACGTTTATTGTTAATTGACCCTAAGAGAGTAGAGCTTACACCCTATAATGGAATTCCACATTTAATTACCCCCGTTGTAGTAGACACTGAAAATGTTGTTGGTTTGCTAAAGGGTGCTATAAATGAGATGTTGGATAGATATCGAAGAATGGAAGAAGTAGGAGTTAGAAATATTCAGGCATACAACGATAAGATGCCTGAAGAAATGCCTTTCTTGGTTGTTGTTGTTGACGAATTGGCGGATTTAATGATGTCGGCCGCGTTTGATGTGGAACAGTCCCTTTGTAGATTGGCTCAACTTGGAAGGGCAACCGGAATCCATCTTATAGTGGCAACACAGAGACCATCTGTTGATGTGGTGACAGGGCTCATTAAAGCTAATTTCCCGAGTAGGATCAGTTTTGCCGTTACTTCTCAAGTCGACTCCAGGACTATCTTGGATACAGCAGGTGCTGATAGACTGCTTGGAAGAGGAGATATGCTGTATTTGCCTATTGATGCTTCTCGACCGATCAGAGTCCAAGGTGTATTTATAACTGATAGAGAAATTGAAGGACTGGTTAACTATTGGCATAAATCTCCTATGGGACCACGTGTAAATATCAGTTTAAAAGACCCTTCTCATAATAATAAGAGCACTGACGATAGCCCAACAACCGTTGATAAAGACGAACTATTCCAAAAGGCGATTGATTTGGCCAATACACATAAAAAATTATCGACATCCCTGCTTCAGCGACGTCTAAGAATTGGTTACCCAAGAGCAGGTCGATTGATGGACAGGCTTGAGGAAGAAGGCATAGTAGGTCCTGGAGATGGATCTAAGTCTAGAGATGTTATAATGAGTTAAGAAACCGGAGTGTTTTTAAATTTTAATGGCCACGAAGGTGAATTTGGTGGTCAACAGTTTTATAAGAGTAGTACGATCTCTATTTCATAGAGGTTCAAATAAGGTTAGTATTCCTGAACGGGATACTTGTCTGATGTGTGGTTTTGGGATTTTAGACACGCCGGACTATATTAGTTCCCGTGTTTGTCCCAAATGCGGATTTCATTATAGTATGTCTGCCAGAGAGAGAATTGCTAGTCTAGCAGATCCAGGGTCCTTTAAGGAAATCAACCGCTCGGTAGTTTCATTGGATCCCCTTTCATTTTCGTCTCCTGTTTCCTATCGTGAGAAAATTCTTACAGATCAACGCAGAACAGGATTAACAGAGGCAATTGTAACCGGTTCAGGTACTGTTTTCAGTATCCCAGCCACATTCATAATACTGGACTTTGGCTTTATGGGCGGCACTATGGGGAGTGTGGTTGGTGAAAAGGTGGCTTTAGCTTTTGAGTATGCTGTGAGAAGAAAATTACCGGTTGTTTCTATAATTACTAGCGGAGGAGATAGAATTCAGGAAGGTGTTCTTTCTTTGATGCAAATGGCTAAAACTTCTATATCGGTCAGTGAACATAGCATGAAAGGATTACCCTATGTGGCGGTATTAGCTAATCCTACTACTGGCCAGGCCTATGGTAGCTTTACCAATTTAGCGGACATAATTGTAGCAGAACCTGGAGCAATCGTAGGATTCTCGCCTCTTAGAGAGTTAATGGAAAATAGCGATGCACCGTTACCAAAAGGAGCACACACATCCGAATCTCATTTACGACGCGGTTTAATAGACGGAGTTGTAGAACGTAAGAGCCTTAAAGATTTACTGGGTACTATTTTAGATTTGTTAGAACACAAATATAAAATAACCGAGGTTCAGTACCCTGCGAGAGAGCTTGTACCAGAACAGAAAGTAGGAGCATGGGATGCTGTCCAAATCGCACGCCATGCTTCTAGACCATCCTCCATTGCCTATATTTCGATCCTATTTACTTCTTTTGTGGAACTGCATGGAGACAGAATGCTTGCAGATGATAAAGCTGTGATTACAGGTTTTGGATATTTGGATGGACAAACAGTTATGGTGATTGGACATGAGAGAGGAAGAGAAGGTAACCAAACGGAACGAAATGACGGGAGGATGTCTCCGGAAGGTTTTAGAAAAGCACAACGGGTTTTCAAGTTAGCCTCTAAATTTGGTATTCCTATAATTACTTTAATAGATACTCCTGGTCCAAATGTTTCTTCTGATGCTGAGCAACGTGGATTAGGTAACGCTATAGCAACTACAATCGAACAGATGGCGAACGTGGATGTTCCCACGGTCACTGTCGTCATAGGAGAAGGGGGAAATGCTGGAGCTATATGTCTTGGTGTTGCTGATCGTGTGCTAATGCTGGAAAATGCTATTTATTCAACCATTTCCCCTGAAGACGCGGCAGCATTAATGTACCAAGATGATGCAAAGATAGAAGACGCCGCTGCATCATTGAAACTGACAGCCTACGATTGCTATGAACTTGGAATTATTGATGTAGTTGTCCCTGAACCTACCGGAGGTGCACACGTAAACATTGAAGAGACTGCAAGAAATTTAAGAAGGGCTTTAGTGCATGAGCTGTCCGCCCTTCAAATTCAGCCCATTGAAGAACTGAAAAGTCTTCGTCGTAGTAAGTTTCGTCAAATGGGGAGCTACAATTCTCAAATCAGAGCTGCTATTACTAAGGAAGTCAATTCTTTACAGTCTCTGATATCGTCGGGAGTCAAGCGTGTGGGCAGAATCCGTTCTTCAGAGGACTCTAATTAATGAATTTTCGCATATTTTTGGGAACAATTATTAAAGGTGCGTGTTAATTACTCACCACTCCACCGTATTGACTGCGATGACTTTCAAAATCCTCTATTTCCTTTTCATGTTCTAATGTGAGTCCTATATCATCGAGACCGTTTAGCAAAAGGTGTCTGCGGAATGGTTCTACTTCAAAGGTTGTAGAGATTTCTTCGTCTTCATCCCAGATACGTTGAGATTCGAGATCAATCGTCAGTTTATACCCTGGAAATTCTTGAGACTTTGACATTATTCTTTCAATTAAATGTTCTGGTAACGTGATTGGAAGAATACCGTTTTGAAAGCAGTTGTTAAAAAAGATATCTGCGAAGCTAGGTGCTAATATGCATTTAAACCCGTAGTCTAATAAGGCCCATGGTGCATGTTCTCTAGATGAACCTGATCCGAAATTTCTACCAGATATTAATATCTCACTGTTTTCATAGCCTGGTTTATTAAGTTCAAAATCTTTATTGGGTGTCCCATCCTCATTCAGACGCCAGTCGAAGAAGAGGAATTGTCCGAAGCCTGAACGTTCTATCCGTTTTAAGAATTGCTTAGGAATAATTTGATCAGTATCCACATTTACTCTATCCAATGGTGCCACCACACCGTTTAGCCTTATGAATGATTGCATTTAGAAACACTCCTATCAACATCTGGAATTGTAATCATCTTGACAGACGTCTTAGATTTACATGGCTTCTTAAGGACACAAATCACGATTACCAGTCACGGATATCGACAAAATGGCCGGTTATCGCAGCTGCAGCTGCCATTTGAGGGCTCACTAGGTGTGTACGGCCTCCCTTGCCCTGACGCCCTTCGAAGTTTCGGTTCGAGGTAGATGCACACCGCTCTCCGGGTTGAAGTATATCCGGGTTCATGCCTAGACACATAGAACACCCTGCAACACGCCAGTCGAAGCCAGCGTCGATAAATATTTGACTAATACCTTCCTGTTCTGCCTGGATTTTAATGGCGGCAGATCCAGGGACTACCATGGCATGGACATTGTCGTTAACCTTCTTGCCTTTAATGATATCTGCAGCAGATCGTAAGTCTTCTATACGCGCATTGGTACATGATCCTAGGAAAACTCTATTAATTTTTACATCCTTGATAGGAGTATTGGGTTCTAGATCCATGTATGCTAGTGCCCGTTCTACGGATTCTATTTCGCCAGGATCGTTAAAGTCTGATGGGTCGGGAATTCTTCCTGTTACAGGTATAACCATCCCTGGGTTAGTTCCCCATGTGACGAAGGGCTCTAGTTCGTCCGAGTCGAGTTCTATCAATTTGTCGAATTTGGCGCCCGGATCAGTCGATAGCTTGCGCCAGTCCTCTAAAGCGGCCTCATAGTGGTCTCCTTGTGGTACGTTTGGTCTATTTTGCATATAACTGAAAGTTGTTTCATCTGGTGCCACCATACCCGCTCTGCCTCCGGCTTCTATTGACATGTTGCACACCGTCATTCTTCCCTCCATAGAGAGTTGACGTATGCCTTCGCCTGTATATTCGATGGCATAACCGGCTGCTCCGCTCACACCGATTTTGCCTATAATGCCTAGAATTACATCTTTTGCTGTTACCCCATGAGGTAGACGGTTGTTAACTCGAATTTCCATCGTCTTCGGTTTGAATTG
This sequence comes from uncultured Dehalococcoidia bacterium, assembly GCA_964431885.1. Lineage (GTDB taxonomy): Bacteria > Chloroflexota > Dehalococcoidia > Lucifugimonadales > CAUZEB01 > CAUZEB01. The sequence goes on from CAYSLK010000178.1 coordinate 12,006, forward strand.
TCTAAGAGTTTGAGTTGCTA
>CAYSLK010000179.1:0-3612 GCA_964431885.1 uncultured Dehalococcoidia bacterium
TTAGTCTATTGTTGTCTTTGGTTAATTCTATACCGTCGCGTATAGCTTGCTGGAAGGTGGTAGATAATCTGTCAAGGTGGCCTATATGTTGGAGCCTGATTCCTTGGCGATGGATTTCTAAAATCTCTGTGTTTAGTACTTCACCCAATATATCTATCAAATTCCTTATTTCATTATCAGGACGTCCCCAGTTCTCAGTGGAAAAGGCAAACAACGTGAGGTGCTTAATTCCATTTCGTATAATAGCATCTGTAACAGGCCTAAGGTTCTTTGCGCCTTCTTGGTGGCCGTATGATCGAGGCTGATTTTTACGTTCTGCCCATCGTCCGTTACCATCCATTATGATAGCCACGTGCTTTGGGGTAGTCCCTTTGGATAGTCTGTGGGAAATGGACTGTCGTCCATTTTTATTTATTTGATCAGACTTAATTCGTCTCACACTTCCATTACCTCAGACTCTTTTTCTTTACCTATTAGGTTCATTTTAGAAATGTGTCCATCGGTTAAAATTTGTAAGCGATCTTGAGATCGTCTGCTCTCATCTTGGGATATTTCGCTGTTTTTTTCCATGTTACGTAATATAGTGATACTGTCTCTACGGATGTTACGAATTGAGACGTGGCCATCCTCGACTTTTCTCTTAACCATGCGAACAAGATCCCTGCGTCTTTCTTCAGTTAAAATGGGTAGGCTCAGACGTACGACTGTTCCATCATTATTGGGTGTTAACCCAATATTGGCTAGTTGAATCCCCTTTTCAATGTCTTTGAGTGATTGTTTGTCCCAGGGCTGTATCATTAAGACGCGGGCTTCAGGAATAGATATAGATGACAATTGGTTCAATGGCGTAGGGACCCCATAATAATCTACCAATATATCCTCTACCAGTGAAGGATTGGCTCTTCCGGTTCTGATGATAGACATTTCTCGGTTGAGTGATTCTATGGATTTTTGCATTCTAGAATCTGTTTCTTTGAGAATTTTGTCTTGAGTAGTCATATCTGAATCTCCCAAGTTCGCGTGTTCCTGTTTATACAGATGATCTAGGTTTAGATGCTACGAGTGACCCTAATTGTTCTCCCTGGACAATAGCTTTTAGGTTATGTGGTTGAAACAAGTCAAACACTATTATGGGAAGTTCATTCTCCATACATAGAGTCAAAGCAGTTGTGTCCATAATAGCAAGACGTCTTTCTATAGCATCCAAATATGTCAAAGAGTCGATCTTCGATGCTGTTGAGTCAGTTTTTGGATCAGATGTGTATACGCCGTCAACGTCGTGTTTTGCCATGAGCATTACTTGAGCTTCCATCTCGATACCACGCAACGCTGCGGCTGTGTCTGTGGTCATGAAGGGGTTTCCCGTTCCTGATGAGAAAAGAACTACTCTTCCTTTTTCAAGATGCCGTATGGCCCTGCGTCTGATGTATGGCTCAGCAATTTGCTGTACGTCAATCGCACTTTGAACCCTTGTATCAACACCATGATGGCGTTCCAGGGCATCTTGCAGCGCTAATGCGTTAATGACTGTTGCGAGCATTCCTGCGTAGTCAGCGGCCGCACGTTCCATTCCACCGGACTGTGCTTCCTTCCCGCGCCATATGTTTCCACCACCCACGACTACTCCTATTTCTACACCTAATTCATGAATGTGGTTTATTTGCGTGGCTAAATATTCTATAGCTATAGGATCTATCCCATAGCCTCGCTCACCTTTGAATGATTCCCCGCTAAGCTTCAGGAGGATACGGCTGTATTTATTACAGGCCATGTTCAAATGATTAATCTCCTAGAGAGAATCTAGTAAACCTCCGGACTTGTATGTTCTCTCCAAGTTTCCCTATAGTTTCTTTGATCAATTCTTCTATCGTCTTTGTGGGATCTTTTATAAATGATTGTTGTAGAAGTGATACTTGTTCTGTACTAGATTGTTCGTCATCTGGGACATCGTTACAGTCAATATATTTTGGAGACATTGCGGCGACTTGCATAGCTACGTCGTGGGCAAGTAATTTGAAATCTTTAGTACGAGCTACGAAGTCGGTTTCGCAATTCAGTTCCACCAATGCAGCTATACGACCACCACTGTGAATATACGCCTCAACCAAGCCTTCGTTAGTGGCTCTCGAAGCCTTTTTGGAAGCTGAGGCTATTCCCTCTTCTCTCAGTATTTCCTCAGCTGCTTGTATGTTCCCCTCAGATTTTTGAAGAGCACGCTTACTGTCCATGACTCCAGCCCCAGTTTTTTCTCTAAGGGCCTTTATCGATTCTATACTTATTTCCACCTTGCCCCCTATGTTCTCAGTTTGATGTAGGTTCGGTCGCGCTTTTTGTGTTGTCCGATGGTTCGACTTCTTGCTCTTGACCAGAATTCTCAGAGTTCTCTTTAGGTATATTATGTTCTGCGGTATCTATCGATTCTAGTTCTGCATTCGCAATTTCTGTAGATGTGAGAGAATCGGCAGATAGTTGATCATTTTCTGATTCAGCCTGAATCCGTTCGGCCATTCTTTCAGCCTCTGTGGCAATATGTTGATTTGTTCCCTCGATGATTGCGTCAGCAATTCGTGTAGTAATTAGTCTTATAGATCTTATTGCGTCATCGTTTCCAGGTATTGGATGATCGATCGGGTCGGGATCGCAGTCAGAATCTACAAGAGCTACAATGGGTATTCCCATACGCTTTGCTTCAGCTATCGCTATACCCTCGTTGCCAACGTCCACTATAAATAGAGCCCCGGGCATTTCGGTCATCTCTTTGATACCGCTTAGGTAACGATTCAGTTTTCTTATAGAGTCCTCTAATTTTAACGCCTCTTTCTTAGTGAGTAAGTCAAATTCTCCCTTAGCTTTGCGTTCTTCAAGATGAACAAGATATTCTATCCTAGACTGAATGGTTTTAAAATTTGTTAGAGTTCCACCCAACCAGCGTGTGACCACATGAAACGCGTCACTTCTTTGTGCTTCCGCGAGTATTGTGTCTTGTGCCTGTCGTTTAGTGCCAACCATTAATATCTTTTTGCCTTCGGCAGCGACATCGGTAACAAATTGAGCGGATTGTTCTAGGAGACGCAGAGTCTTTTGAAGGTCTATGATATGTATACCGTTACGTTGGGCAAATATATATGTTTTCATTTTCGGGTTCCAGCGTCTACGCTGGTGGCCAAAATGTACACCTGCCTCAAGGAGAGATTTCATAGTGATTGGCTCGGGGCCTTGGGCTACTTTCTCCGTTTCCACCGATGTTTCAACGGTTTCCTGGTGAATATCTTGCTGCATATACTCTCTGCCTTCCTCCAGTGGTTAAAGGGAAACTTCTATTGTGTTTGTTCCTTAAGCTAAGCTGTGTCGAATTATATCATAATCAAGCGTGGCCGGTAAACTGAAATTATGACAATTCATATTAGTATATTTCTCATATATCAAGCATCGATTTAAAGCCAACATATAGCATAAGATCAAATTGACACTAAATCTTAGCCATTGCTATAATCGATTCCATCTCGATTATGTGGGGATATAGCTCAATAGGGAGAGCGCGGCGTTCGCAATGCCGAGGTTGGGGGTTCAATTCCCCCTATCTCCACCAAAGCGATTGATTCAAACTGTCCT
>CAYSLK010000180.1:0-30025 GCA_964431885.1 uncultured Dehalococcoidia bacterium
ACTAAATGATCCTTCGGGTATGTATGCTAAAGCTTCATGTTCATGATTATTTATTGTTTTTTGTTACGGTTTATTCAGTGATTTACACACTTAAGGTTCTCGGAGATTATGGTTCTGAAGCCACTACTGGTTTAGCTGTAGTAGAGAAATAATAATTGTAGCGTTTGTGTAAGATACTCACACGGGCATGCTGGATGCTTTTCGGGGTGGACGTGTTAGATTCTTCTAGAATGTTTAAAATATATAGGCTCAAACTCGAGGAATTGACCTGAGTTTGAGCCTATATATGTGTTTCCGAGAATTTTAAATATGGGTATTTTCCCTCTTTTCAAGTAGGATTCAGTTGTGTTTACAGGAGAGGACACATTGATCCGATAGAGGGACACGCGCTGCTGAAGATTAAAGGTCACGTGTAAACTAAGATCAAATAACATTACATTGGAAAATAAGAGGGTTTGGTTCTCAACAATTGTGAATCTTATAGCGTTCGGGTAGGGCTTGTTATATTATAGTGATGTAATTCAAGTCAGAGGTTTTGTTACGCGTAGCCTTTTCAAACGACGGCCGATTACCGACAGGACTTCTATTGTAAAGCTTCCGTGTTTCACAGCATCTCCGGGATCAGGAATTTTTCCCAGATGGTGATAAACATAGCCTCCTAGGGTGTCGAAACCGTTTCCAGCTATAGATATACTGAGGAGATCATTAACCTGGTCAATACTTAGCCGAGCGTCAATTATAAATTCACTATCACTTATGGCTTCGAATTCTGATTCCCCGATATCATATTCATCTTGGATTTCACCCACAATTTCCTCGAGGAGATCTTCAATGGTCACAAGACCAGATATACCGCCATATTCGTCAACTACGATTGCTAAATGGACGTGCCTCTGCTGAAACTCATTCAACAGTTCTTCTAATGTTTTAGATTCAGGTATGAATAAGGCAGGTCTTACCAGATCTGATGAAAGTGAAATGCCTGAAGAACCGTCTTTCACAATACGTCGTAGTAAGTCCCGTGCGTATACAATTCCGACTACACTATCTAAGTTATCTTGATATACTGGAATGCGACTGTGCCCACTTTTAAGCATTAATTCAACAACCACGTCCAAACTCGTTTCAGTTTCAGTGACTATCATGTCGACGCGAGGAACCATTATTTCTCTAGCAATGGTTTTATCGAGTTGAACCACCCCCCTAATCATCTTGACCTCTCGTTCATCTAAAGGTTCGTCATTAGAAACCAGAGGCAAAGTAATGTCACCCTGAAAAACACTTGTGTCACTCGCTGTACCGTTAGGAAGCTTTCTTGATTTTCTATCCAATATCGCGGCTGCGAGGGCAATTATCGGGAAGAGACAAATTGTCGTTATATGGAGCAAGAAACATGATTTTAATGCAATTGTTTCGGCTTTATATGATGCTATCAATCTCGCGAAGCTGTAGGTAGATATCAGGCCCACAAGTAGTGTTATAGAAACAATAGAGATTATTTGCCACGTTTGATTTATATGATTAATGGTTAGAATGGTGCTACACACCACAGATAGAATGATGGTTAGGAGCATAACAATATAACCGGTTCCAGAGGCTCCAATTGATGATCTCTGTAATTTATCTAGATAATTAGCCCCGGCTTTACCTTGCCCCAATAAGACGTTTATTCGCGCTTTACTTATGGAAGATATGCTTGCTTCACTAACTGAAGCAAGGAAAAAAACTGTAAAAGAAATTATAATGATAAATATAGGAAGCAAACTATGATCTCCAATCCATAGGCTATTCAAGATTGATGATTATTTTAGGGTTATAAACCTTTCGATCTCGACCTATTCTCTCTGGCCGGAATACCCAATACCTGCGAATCTGGTGGAACATCTTTTGTTACAACCGCGCCTGCGCCTGTTGTCGATCTATCACCCAAAGTTATCGGTGCGATTAGTAGTGAATCTGAGCCTATAAAGACGTCATCTCCTACTACAGTGGTATGCTTTTGCACCCCATCATAGTTGCAGGTTACTGTTCCTGCTCCGATGTTCACGTTGGAACCTATGATCGCATTTCCAATATAGCTGAAATGACCTGATTTTGTTCGATGGCCTATTTCACTAGCCTTGACTTCAACGTGGCTTCCCAGATATACGTCACTCTTAAGGTGACTTTCCTCTCGCACATGGGCAAATGGACCTACATGAACATTTTTCTCAATTGTAGATCTTTGTATTATTGAAGATAGTACAAGACAGTTGTCACCAATAGAGGAATTTTTAATTATAGAGTTGGGGCCAAGCTCGCAATCTCTTCCAACTGTAGAATTTCCCAGAACGTGAGTATTGGGATATATAATGGTGTCCTTACCTATAATAGAATTGGCGTCAATATAGACAGACGAAGGATCGGTTATAGTGACGCCTTCCATCATCCATTTGTCTCTAATAAGTTTGCGCATTGTGATTTCGACTTCTGATAGCTGTCTTCGGTCGTTTACACCGAATACTTCGTAATGGTTTTCAGGTTTTACATGATTAACTAAAAGCCCTTGGTTAACCGCCGCTGTTATCAAATCCGTAATAAAAAGCTCCCCATTGCTGGATGGTTTTAGCTCAGGTAGGTTGTTATATAACCATGACGAGTTAAAGCAGTATGCTCCAGCATTGATCTCTGTTAATGCTAACTCTTTTACGCTTGCTTGTTTCTCTTCCACGATTGATAGAATCTCTTCTTCAGGAGATCTTATTATTCGACCGAAACCATGAGGATTGGAGCTCACGGAGGTCAGCAGTGTTATGCAGGCTCGCTGTGCCGAATGGAGGCTAATCATCTCTCCAATAGTATTGGGATGAATAAGGGGTACATCACCTGAGACGATTAAAATGTTTTCAGTATCGTTAAGAACGGATCGATTTTGTAGTAAGGCATGGCCTGTACCGTTTGCTTCATTCTGGACAGCGTAGTTTATGCGGTTGCCAAACAATGCTTTTATGGTTTGGTGAGCGGGAGGAACTATTAATGTTGTGTGGGTTATGCCTGATTTTATGACTGCCTCTACTACCAGGCTGATCATCTCAGTACCACATATTCGGTGTAAGACTTTCGGGATGTTAGAGTTCATACGGGATCCTCGTCCCGCTGCTAGTACAATGGCCGAGTAATTCGTACTCATAGCCTAGAAACAAAAAAGTCCCGGCAACTTGGCAGAGCAGCCAAACGCCAGGATCTCAGTCTTGGTACATTGCTTGAAAGGATCATCCACTTTAGAGCATTCTACCAGTAACAAGATCAGTATGTCAATTGACGTATACAATCTTTATTGTTTGTCAAGCTATCCTAAATTATATTTAAATCCTTCGTTTATATTTGTTTAGCTGCCAGATTTGACTGAATTTACGCCCTCTTGTACCCTTTCAGCTAGACAACATTAATCGTTCCTATTTGATTTCACTTTATTGGCCTAAATGACTAGCATATCGTAATCTGAGAAACTTAATTTTAAGGAGAGGATAGTGGCTAATTTCAAGATAGTGACGCAAAAATCTCCCAAGTTGGATTTTTTAGCATCTGATCAAACTTATAGTTTAGAAATGGAATCCCTAAACACTGTTGGAGCCGAAATAATGGAAGTTGACGCGACTTCAGAGGATGAATTCATCAAAGAAGCCCGTTATGCTGATGCACTTATAGCGCGTGGTCGCAGGATCACTAAAAAGATTATTAATGAACTTGAAAATTGCAAAGTTATAGCTTTAGGTAGTGTAGGGGCTGATTCCGTGGATATTGAGGCAGCCACAAAACGAAATATACCGGTCACAAATGTCCCCGATGTATTTATTGAAGAAGTTGCGGATCACACAATCATGCTTATTTTGGCAACATATAGAAGACTATTAACAATGGATAGATATGTGAGGGATGGTAAATGGTCAGAAGGACGACCATTGCTTTCAAGTTTCCCTAGACTGATGGGGCAAACGTTAGGATTTGTCTCGTTCGGACACGTTGCTAGGGCGACGGCGTTTAGAGCCAGAAATTTCGGTTTACGAATGTTGGCATATGATCCATTTATAGAGGAATTGGTTATGAGTGAATACGGCGTTGAGCCGGTTGGTTTGACCGAATTATTGAAGACTTCGGATATTGTAACCATGCATGCCCCGGCTATTCCTGACTGCCATCATATGTTAACCGAGGAACATTTCAGAATGATGAAGCAAGAGGCCTTGTTTATTAATAATGGAAGAGGTCCCACAGTAGATGAAAAAGCACTTATCAAAGCACTTCAAGAAGGTTGGATTTCGGGTGCAGGCTTGGATGTATTGGAACAAGAACCTCCTGAACTTGAAAATCCATTGCTACATATGGAAAATGTTATTCTTACACCACATGTGGCTTCCGCATCATCTAGAATGTGGCCTGAGACGCGGAGAAGAGTTGGTCAAGAGATAACTTTGGTACTTACCGGTAGGTGGCCTAGGACGTGTGTGAACCCGTCAGTACTCCCAAATACGAATCTTAGTCGCTGGCAGCCCTATTCTATGACGAGAGGACCAGGAGCCTAGTTATTAGAAGGACGTTTTGGAGGTTTGCATCTAGCAAGAATGATAGAGGTCAAACCGGCTAAGATTGCGAAGCTCGTGAAGGCTATTTGATAACTTCCTGTGCTATCATATATGAATCCAGAAAAGACTGCCCCTATCGCTTGCCCCATTGATGAGAATGGCTCCGTTATTCCTCTGATTACTCCTAAAGATCCGAGTCCAAAATAATTTGCAAATGCAACTGGCGGTACTACTAATATTCCTCCAATACCGAGGCCAAAGAGCGCTGCAGAAATAATAATCAGCGAAGTGTGGGTTGCTAATATAAATAAAGCCGAGGCGAGACTTATCGTAATTGCAACGCAAGGGAAAACCCATCTAACTTCAAATTTATCACATACCCATCCCCACGCAATGCTACCTAGACCTGTAAATAAGGCAATGATGATAATAGCGCTTGTGGATAACGTAAAACTAAGTCCACGATCTAAAATATAGGCGCCAATATGTATATTAACACCTGTTTGAACCACGAATAGAAGCCCCCCTGCTATACTTAGAATCCAAAGAGCTTTTGTTGACAGTGCTTCAGGCAATGTCCAACTAGGTTCACTTTTTGGTTCACTGATAGCGTGGAGATTTTTATGGACATGTATGCCGTCAGGACGGAGTCCGGCATCCTCGGGGCGTTGTAATATAAGAAACGATACTGGAAGAAAGGCTATTAGCCAGACTAGGCCACCTATAACTATCCAAGCGTTTTGCCAACCTACTGAATGTATTAACGTTGAAGAAAGCAAAGGGAATATAATCATTCCACTGGCATGGCATAGAAATAATATACCTGTAGCAGTACCCCGACGTCTTATAAACCATTGAGAAACTAGAACTGATGCGCCGATTTGGATACTGCTGGAGAATATAACGCGTCCCAAACCATAGAAAACGTAAAACAGAAGTGGGATTGTTGCCCATGCTAAAGAAATCGTGGATAATCCAAGAACTAGAATGCTGATCGTCAAAATTAAGCGTACGCCGTACTTGTCTAATAGTTTGCCGATAATAGGTGAAGCTATACTAGATGCGAGTCCACCCGCGCTTGCAGCACCGGCTATCATGGTTCTACTCCATTCTAGTTCTTGAGATAAAGGATATACAAACACTGCTAGTGTTAAGGCAGCTACAGAATTCCGTGCGAATTGGGTGGTTCCAGCTGCGAAAAGTACCATCCAACCATAAAAAAATGGTGTTCGTTGCGCAAGACGGATTGTAAAATTCAAAGCCATTATCTCCAGATGATTGCGTAGCTATAATTGCACCCGGTGTATTAAATTCGATATGTTTAATAGATGAGGAAAACCTAATTAACATTTCAGTATATGTCAAGTAGGAAGCGAGTAACATGAATTTTAGATTAGAGGAGGATTAATATGAATCAGCCATTGGAAGACATACGAATATTAGATTTGACTCAAGTTCAATCTGGTCCTTCTTGCACACAGTTGCTGGCATGGCTAGGAGCTGACGTCATTAAAATAGAGGAACCTCTTCTAGGTGATCGGTCGAGAAATAAAACATCAGAATTAACGGAGGGTGATAGTTTCGAGTTCCTGCTCTTTAATGCAAACAAGAAAAGTGTCACATTGGATATAAAAAGCTCAATGGGACAAAAGCTGTTGGAAAAGCTCGTAACTATATCGGATGTAATTGTTGAGAATTTCGCGTCAGGATATATGGAAAGTTTAAACTATGGTTATGAAGACATAAGAGCTATAAATAATAAAATAATTTACGCTAGTATCAAAGGCTATGGCAGTTACGGCCCGTATAGTGCATTCAAAAGCTACGAACATATCGCCCAGGCAATGGGCGGTGCAATTAGTATAAATGGTGAAAAAGATATGCAACCTTTGGGTATTCCACTAGGTATAGCAGATTCCGGGAGTGGTCTTCATTGTGCGATTGGTATCTTAGCAGCATTATATCAGCGTAAAAAAACGGGATTAGGTGACTTCGTAGAAGTTTCGATGCAGGATTCCATAGTTAATTTAATGAGAGCTCGATTACAGGAAACGTTAGTGTCGAATAATGCTGTAGAAAGAAGAGGGAATAGGACATGGGGTAAGCCTTCTAGGATCTTCCCTTGCAGCCCTAGCGGTCCTAATGATTACGTAACTATTTATATTGGTGGCGAAGCTTGGGATAGCTTACTGGCCGTAATAGGCCAATCTCAACTAATTGGCGATCAAGGTTATTCGACAGTCGAAGCGAGGACTGAAAACGCGAATAAAATTGAAGATATGATAACCGCTTGGACTTCCACACGGACTAAATTTGAGGTAATGACGATTTTAAACGACATAGGCGTCCCTTGTGGAGCTGTATTGAGCACAAATGATGTGATCAATAACGGACACTTAAGGGAGAGGGATATGATCGTCGAAATGAGCGATGACAAAAGAGGTTCCTACTTATTTATAGGATGTCCTATTAAAATGAAATCCAGTACAGTTGAGATTAATCCACCGCCGTCACTTGGTCAACATACGGAACACATATTGACCAATGTATTGGGAGTTAACGCAAATGAATTGGGTAGTTTAGAAAATCAGAATGTGATTTGAAATGTTTAACACTGGTGGTAACATGAGCTCAGTTAACGTTGCAAATGGATGATGTATCGTGATTAACTAAATGATATCCTTATAGATGATAAAATCATGTGTCGATAAATGATGGAACGCCAGCTTGTCTATGTCCGCAGTAGATGCTAAAATCTGGGCCTGTCGTTGCCATAAATTTAATTGGAGGGGTTTAGGTTGGGCAGTATAAACGTTGCCATTATTGGAGCTGGTAATTGTGCATCTTCCTTGGTGCAAGGGGTTAACAAATATAAAGACGCCACGAACAATGATTCGATTCCTGGTCTAATGCATCCAGTATTAGGCGAATATGGGATAGGAGATATTAACTTTGTGGCTGCTTTTGATGTGGATACCAATAAAGTGGGATTAGACCTTTCGGAAGCCATATTTACGGAGCCAAATAACACCGTAAAATTCCAAGATGTATCTCATATGGATGTAACCGTTCAGAGAGGGATGACACATGATGGGATAGGTAAATATCTGTCAGGGACCATAAAGAAAGCAGAAGGCCCCACAGATGATATTGCAAATATTCTTAAAGAGCGAGAAGTGGATGTCGTTATAAACTATTTGCCTGTTGGCTCTGAGCAGGCTACGAAATGGTATGTAGAGCAAGTATTAGCCGCAGGTTGTGGTTTCATTAATTGCATACCAGTTTTCATTGCAAGTGGTGAAGGAGATTATTGGCAGCAACGTTTCAAAGAAGCTGGTGTGCCAATAATAGGAGATGATATAAAATCGCAAGTTGGCGCTACAATAACCCATCGTATTCTTACCAGGCTTTTCATGGATCGTGGTGTTAAACTGGAAAATTCTTACCAGCTAAATTTTGGTGGGAATACCGATTTCATGAATATGTTAGAACGAGAACGTTTAACTTCTAAGAAAATATCCAAGACAAATTCAGTCACTTCACAGTTGGATCACGAGCTGGCAGGAGATAATATACATATAGGTCCCAGTGATTATGTCCCATGGTTATCTGATAGAAAGTGGGCATATATTAGATTGGAGGGTAAGGCGTTTGGTGATGTCCCTCTCAATATGGAACTCAAACTTGAGGTTTGGGATAGTCCTAATTCAGCTGGAGTAGTTATAGATGCCATACGATGCTGTAAGATAGCCAAGGACAGAGGTTTATCAGGTCCAATTTTGGGCCCATCGTCTTATTTTATGAAATCTCCACCCGAACAATTCACGGATGATGATGCTAGACAGATGGTTGAAGATTTCATAGTTGGAAAAGAGACCGTCTAGGTTAGACGTGGAGTATAACTCTAAAGGAATTCAAGAGCGTATGGAGAGTACTCTAAAGATCGCCCTTATTTCCCCTTATGATCATGCTTTTCATGGGGGTGTGGCAGATCATATTAATAACTTGTCAGCGGAATTCAAGAGCATGGGTCATAATGTTCGCGTGATAGCACCTTGCTCCGATCCAACCAAAATTGACGATGTAGACTTTATCCCAATGGGAAGACCGGTGCCTATTCCTAGTGGCGGATCTATTGCACGAGTATCCATTTCTGTGTGGCTTAGACCTCGCATCCGATCACTTTTGAAGAGGGAAAAATTTGATGTTATTCATTTGCATGAACCTTTCGCAGGGTTTGTTACTCTGAATGCTTTAGCGGTCGCGGAAGAGTCTGGCTCGATTAATATAGGAACCTTCCATACTTATAAAGGCACCCGGCTTTATAATTTGGGTGGGAAGCGACTAGTCACCCGTTATCATAGAAAGTTGCATGGGCGTATAGCCGTATCCAACCCTGCTCGTGAATTTATTAACCGTCATTTCCCCAATGATTACAAGATAATTCCGAACGGTATAGGAATAGATAATTTCGCAAATGCCATTCCTTTTGAACACCTTAGAGATGGCATGATAAATTTGCTTTTTGTTGGAAGACTAGAAAAAAGAAAAGGATTAAAACATTTACTTGGTGCCTTCAGTAAATTGAAATGGGACTGGCCTAAGTTACGTCTGTTGGTTGTAGGACCAGGAAAACCTGATCCTGATTCCTATAGAATAATGAGTGAGAGAAATCTGAAAGATGTCATATTTATAGGCGGTGTCTCTGAGGAAGAGAAAGCTCGTTACTATAAATCTTCAGATATTTATTGTTCTCCTGCCACAGGAGGTGAAAGTTTTGGTATTGTATTGCTGGAGGCTATGGCAGCTTCCAAGCCGGTTATTGCTAGTAATATAGCGGGATATGCAAGTGTGATTACTGATGGAGAAGAAGGACTTTTGCATCGTCCAAAAGACGATGCAGATCTTGCATGTAAAATTGAAATTCTACTGAAGGATCATGAATATCGATTGCGTTTAGCCTCTCGTGGACGGGAAAGAGTTGAGCAATTTAGATGGGAACATGTGGCAAACAATGTCTTGGAATATTACAAGACATATTTGGACAACTCCTCTCCAGCACTAATGCCAAATCAGATTCCCATAGTTTGACCGTTCTTATAAATTACAATCGTGTGGATTCTAAGGTGCCTAATTACTCATGAATAGACAATCGATGAAGGCTACTCTTTTAAGATATATTGAAGATCCAATGACGGCTACTCTATCAAAATTCGGAATTACTCCCAATATAGTTACGATGTGTGGTTTAGCGATCACCGTTGTTAGTGCTGTTTTCATCAGTTTAGGTCAATTCTGGTTAGGAGGAGTTCTGCTATTAACCGGTTCCTTATTTGACTTGATTGATGGTTCTTTAGCCAGAAAATTAGGACAGGATTCCAAGTTCGGAGCTCTTTTGGATTCAGTTGTCGATAGGCTATCGGAGACCGTTATCCTCTTGGGATTACTCATTTTTTATATTGGGGAATCTTCAAACTTAGCGGAGATTCTAGTATATGTTGCGGTCTCGGGCTCCTTAATGGTCAGCTACTTACGAGCTAGGTCAGAAGGCCTAGGAATAGAATGTAGTTCAGGTATAATGACTCGTCCCGAGCGAGTCATCGTTATGAGTGTAGGTCTCATTGTTGGAGAATGGGTGTCAGTCGTAACTGTAATCTCAGTAGGAATCATAGGATTTTTTACTATTGTGACGACTTTCCAACGCTTATTGATAGCACGAAGTAAACTGGGGAGTTAGAAAAAGTTATAGGTTCATATGTTTTTTAATCCAGTTTAATTTTCAGTGTTTTAACTAAGTCGGAGTATTTATGTGTGTTTATCGACATTAATCCAAAGGGTTAAATATAGAGTAATAGTAGACCTGAGTCGTGGGAAATTAACATTTCTCCTTTTTATCCCTTTTATTTTTATTTTTACGAGTTTGTCAGTCTATGCAGCAGATGATAGTTCAATTAAAGTGATCTATTCAAGTGCAATAAGCGAATTCCCCGAAGGAATAAGATTTCAATTAAAGGCAAGTTCAGATAATAAGATTACGTCTATCGCGGTAAGATTCAATACTGGTCAGGCTACTACTGGCTCATATAACTATTTGGATTTTGAGGAAGATTTCATAGTCGACTCCGAATTGTTTTGGAGAACGAATACAAGGGCGAGTTACATTCCACCTGGGACTATAATAAAGTATAGCTTTGAAATTGAGGATAATGCTGGGAATTCATTTAATACAGAGACGATAGAGTTTGTATATCACGATGCTAGGTATACATGGTATGACCTTACTAATGGACCAGTTACAGTCTCCTATCATGGACCAGTTGAAAAGCGAGCCCAATCGGTTTTGGATGCTACCATTCAGACCTTACAGCACATGGGACCTTTACTAGGCGCTGACATACAGGAACCAATTCGGGTAACGATGTATAATAATGTCAAAGAGATGTTGGTGGCTCTTCCCCCAGGAAGCACGACCATCAGAAGAGAGCTCATAACTGAAGGACAAGCCTTCGTTAAAGTAGGTACACTTCTTGTTCTGGGTGGTGGACGCGGTGCCATAGGAACGACTTCACATGAAGTTACTCATATTCTAACTCATAGAGCCGGTGATAGCGTATATAGGACTGTACCTTCGTGGCTTGATGAAGGATTGGCTGAATACGGTAATATAGATCCTGGGTTTTCTTACGATATCGCTCTTGAGTTCGCCATTGCTACCGATAGACTTCTTCCAATCACATCGATGCCGGTTTTACCAGGTACTCCTGATGACATTATCATATTTTATGGACAGGGGAGGAGTATAGTTCGCTTCATGATTCAGGTGTACGGGCCTGAGAAAATTAAAGCTTTGATGGCTGCTATGAAATCTGGTAAGAACATAGATGACGCAATCGCTTTGGTTTATAACATGGGACGTCTGGAACTTGAAAATCAATGGAGATCAGCAATTGGAGCGCCATTGTTTTCACCACAAGGGAGACAGCGTGTTGTACCTACTCGAATTGCCAGACCTACATTGCAGCCGTATAGTTTAACCCCCCAAGCAAAGGCAAATGATATTACAAGTACGTCTGAGGAGTCCAGTGACAGGGGAAACATGGATAAAGAATCTAAAAATGATGGTGAAGAAGAAAACCTTGAAGAAAGTGTTACCCTTCCGTCTACAGATAGTAGAAATTGTAGCTCGTTAAGGAACGAACAGACAGGAGGACCTCTGGGCATAATTAGTCTTGCCTGCATGATTGGCTTCGGAACTCTGAGTTTTCGGAGACACAAGGTTCGTTAACCGCGATTAACGAATCAGAAAAATCGCGATCGCTAAACTCTTTATTTAGGTGGACTGGTGGAATATTCTAACTTATTAAATTAGAGTCGATATTGCTAATTGGTTTAAAGGAAAACCTATGAATCGCGCAAGGGCCAAAAAGAGTTAAGTTCCTTAAATGTTCTTTTGTACCATATCCCTTGTGTTTCGCGAAGCCATATTCCGGATACTCATGGTCGTTATCCCGCATAATTTTGTCACGGGTTACTTTTGCTACTATAGAGGCGGCCGCTATTGATAGGGAAATAGAGTCTCCATGAATTATTGGCTTCTGATTTATTGGTACTATTGGAAGGGTTAACGCGTCAAGTAACAAGAACTTAGGATTTATCGGTAGGTTGTCTAATGCACGTTTCATGGCTAATCGAGTTGCCTCTAAGATATTAATTCGATCAATCTCAGTAGCAGAACTTTTACCTATAGCTATTGCCACTGAGTGCTCATAAAGACGATCAAAAACGTATTCTCGCTGCTTCGCGGTTATTCGCTTACTATCGTCTATTTTCCCTACCCATTCAGCTTTGATGTCGAGAGGTAAAATTACCGCAGCAGCCACGACAGGGCCGGCTAACGCACCCCGTCCTGATTCATCAAGCCCAGCAACAGGCACGCATCCTTTACTTATCAAATCAGATTCTTCAGTGAATGAAGGATATATCCTGAGATTTTTTGACATGGTTTGCTAGGTGTTTATTTATTAATACCCTTAAGCATGCCTCTTACGTAAGATACCTGTCCCAAATGCTGACTTTCTTCAACAATAATATGACTGAACATTTGACCAATGGTATATCCGGGGCGCTTATTCGGTTGGGGGCAATACTTTAATTGATCTAGTGATATATCATCTAAATAGTTTCTAGTCTCATGCGCTACTATATTATAGTAATTCATTAGCATATCTATATCGAATAGTGGAAGATTTTTAACCTCATCCGATGTAAATCCATAGCCTGTACCGTCTCGTGGTAAATTGAGCTTTTGATGCCAGGAATCACGTATCCATATTTGTTCGGCATCTTTGGCAAAACGATGTATCCAGTTATCTTCTACTCGAGCCATATGCCACACAGTAAAATCTATATGATGTGAGTCACTAGTAGGTTGATATCGTCTCTCTTCGTTGGTTAGACCATTCAATAACAAAGGAAGAGTATTAAAATACTCGTCTAGTCCGAACAGGATTACTTCTTTAGCATTCAGTTTATTTCCTCTTGAAATTATTTGGATTATTTAGGTGTTAATGCCAGGGTGCGATGTCATACCTTCAGCATATTTTCGTCTGTTGGCCTTTTTATGTCAGGCTTCTCAATTTCTATAAAACCGCCTCCTATCACCTTTTCATTATCATAGAATACTACTGCTTGACCCGGTGTCACAGCGCGTTGAGGCTCATCGAATCTTATTTCAGCCCAGTTATCAAGGGGATTTATATTCGCGGGCATTTCAGAAGCTTTATATCTAATTTTGGCTGTTGCTCTGAATGATTCAGAAGGGGGATTATCGGAGAGGTAATTTACGTTAGATGCCCATAGTGTGGAACTGTAGAGATCTTTTTCGCTGCCTAATACAATCTCATTTCTCTCGGTGTTGATTTTAGTTACATACATTGGCGATTCTGAGTGCCCTTTAAGTCCGAGTTTCCTTCGTTGGCCCACGGTGAAAAATTGTATACCGGGATGATTCCCCAAGACATCGCCATTTAGAGATACTATTTGACCTGGTTTTGGTTTACTTTGCTCTCTTACAAACTAGCGATAATCTCCGTCTGGGATAAAACAGATCTCTTGGCTATCGGGCTTATCCGCTACCGGAAGGCCTGCGTCTAACGCCATTTTACGAATATAGTCCTTTGGATAATTTCCCACGGGTAATAAGAGTCGCTTCATTTCGGATTGATTTAAAGTAAAGAGTACATATGATTGGTCTTTATTTTGGTCTATACCTTTAAGTAAGGTTAGGCTATTCCCTCCATTTTCTATACGTGCGTAATGCCCGGTTGCTATATAGTCGGCGTCCAGAAATGTGGCTTTTCTAAGAAGAAAATCGAACTTGATTTTGTCGTTACAAGCTAGACAGGGGTGAGGAGTACGACCATTATCATATTCTTTTATGAAATAGCTAACGACGTGTTCTTGGAATTCTCTTTCGAAATTTAGAAAATAGTGCGGCGTATCAATAATTTGACATACCCTTCTGGCGTCATCTACATCTTCTATTGAGCAGCACCCTTTATGTGTTTTACGTTGATCGTTATTTTTAGTCGTCCATAAGCGCATAGTAACACCGATTACCTCATAACCTTCTTTTTTCAGTAACAGTGCTGCTACGGAGGAATCGACTCCTCCACTCATGGCCACGATAACACGTCCTTTACTCATAGTGGACAGACTAGCACAATGACGGCTCAAGTATCAATCACCAGGATGGATGGATAATTGACCAAAACGCAAATTATCCATATAATTCTTATATGTTAGCCTCAGCATCACTAAAACCAATTGAGCAGGCCCGTAAAGTAGTCCACTTAGCTTCTGATAGACAAGCCTCTGACATTGTCATTTTAGATATTAGAGAATTAAGTGATGTTACTGATTATTTTGTAGTGCTTAGTGGTTCTTCACAACGCCAAATAGGGTCGTTGGTAGAAGATATAGAACAAGAGTTAAAGGAAGTTGGAGTTACATTACATCATCGTGAGGGAAGTACCGGATCCTCTTGGAGATTACTTGACTACGGAGACTTGGTAGTTCACATATTTGAACCTTCGGAACGCAACTTTTATGACATAGAAGGTATGTGGTCTAAAGCTCAGGAAGTAGTCAGGGTACAGTAATCCATTCGTCGACGTTTTTGTGGTATTCCAATATTTCTTCTCCTGTGAAGAACAGACCTATTTCTTTGGCTGACGAGTTAACAGAGTCCGAGCCGTGAATCAAATTTGAACCTATAGTCATAGCGAGATCGCCTCTGATTGTACCTGGAGCAGCGTCAGCTGGATTGGTAAGGCCCATGAGAGTTCTTACGACCCTCACGGCTTCATTTCCTTCCAGTACTATGGCAACGATAGGTCCTGAAGTGATGAATTGCACTAATCCCTCGTAGAATGGTTTATCGATGTGCTCCGAATAATGTTTGCTAGCCAGTGTTTGTGTGACATTCATTAGCTTCATAGCGACTATCTTTAGCCCTTTCCTTTCGAGTCTAGTAATAATAGGGCCCACCAAGTGTCTTTGGATAGCGTCTGGTTTCAAGAGGACTAATGTACGTTCCACTGTGAGAACTCCTTAATACATATTTCTTTGATAAGTTTCTTTTGGCTACTGTTATTTGCGTGCTGTGCAAATATAATTGTTCTAAGATTAAAGGTTCGTCGCTAATGCCTACTTGTAACTTGCTATATGCCAGATGTGCAAGCATTCCAATGTTCCTGGTTGGTGGAACTATACAAGGTATCATAACTTGCTGGCCATGGATTTGTTTGAGGAAATCAGATAATTCAGCTATTGCCTCACCACAATACAGTGCTGAGCCAGCCTCATAGGAGAGTTGCTCTCGACTTATTGATTCATATTGTGGATTGTGTTCGCTATGTGGTCTGCCAAATCGTCCGATATATACTTGGTTTCTCCCAGCCTTAATAATTGCATTAACTTTGTAACCTAGGTTTAGATAGGGATTCGATTCTATATCTAAAGTGTTGATTGACACTATAGGGATTTTCAGACTATATGCTAGCGTTTTTGCGGTACTTATACCTACTCTAAGGGCGCTGAATGCCCCCGGACCTTTAGCTACAAAAATAGCTTTCAGTTCATCTAATGCTACACCAACTGTATCCAGTAATGTTTGTATATATGGAACCAATTCTACGGAATGGTTGCGATTAGAACGCCAAGTGTTTTCGGCGAACGTCACTCCATCTACTGAGAGGCCTACTGAAGCATATCTTGTGGAGGTGTCGATTAGAAGTTCCATATTTCTAACTACCTAGTTGTTATGTCTAGTTTTATAGTTTCAATTATATCAGTATAATGGCGATCATTAGTTTCAAAGTTAAGCATTCGTTTCGTTTCATGCAAATATGTCATTGTTATCATCAAATAACTCTGAGAAAAAAGTTCTGATCCCTTATCAGCCCATTCTATTACAGAAATACCGTCACCGTCTAAATATTCTTCCAATCCAAGATCAGCGATCTCACTTATGCTATTAAGTCGATATAGGTCCATATGGTATAGAGGGAGACGTCCGTGATACTCTGACATTAGAACGAAGGTTGGACTTCTGGCATACTCCTCTACCCCTAATCCCCAAAGAATACCTTGAGTGAGACATGTTTTTCCCGTTCCAAGATCGCCGACAAGTAATATAATGTCACCAGGGTGGCAATAATTACCCAAAATCCTTCCTATTGATTGGGTCTCCTCAGGAGATTGAGATATCATTTCGTCTTTGCGATTGTAAGTCATTCTCGATGCCTCAAATGGGGAAAAGTGTTATCATACCCTCTTGGTCAATGCTTTCGCTATATTAATTACATATTATAACCTCAAACCGAAGGTTGGTATATATTGCGAGCACTAGTGATAGGTGATGTTCACAGTAATCTTGAAGCTTTTGAAACTGTTATAAGAGACGCAGGAGAACGTGGTGGATTTGATCAAATATGGTCGTTGGGTGATCTAATTGGTTATGGCCCCGATCCTGTTGCCTGTATTGATCTGTTAAGACAATATGATTATAGGGCTGTAGTGGGGAACCATGATTTGGCCTCCATAGGGAGGCGTAGTTTGGAAGCTTTCAATACATTCGCCGCAGAAACAAATAGATGGACCTCCAGTCAATTGACGGAGGATCATGTGTCCTTTTTAATGGATTTACCCTTAAAACTAGAGATTGGAGAGTTCACCTTAGTTCATGGCAGTCCTCGTGACCCAATCTGGGAATATGTTGTTTCTGTACCAACTGCGGTAGCAAGTTTCATGCATTTTGATACTTATCAGTGTCTTCTAAGCCACTCGCATATTCCCTTTATATGCAGGCCAAAAGAAGACGGGGCTATGTTTTTAGAATTCCCAGAGAACAAGAGTATTAAGCTAGGTACTAATCGGTTGATCATCAATCCTGGTGGATTGGGCCAGCCTCGGGATGGGGACCCTAGAACATCGTATGCACTTTACGATTCAAATATTGATTCGATAACCCATTATCGAGTCGAATATGAATACCTTAAGACGCAGGAAAAAATGAAACTGCTTAAATTACCTGAATTTCTTATAAATAGATTGGGCGAAGGGCGCTAAACCCCAATATGCTTGATCCTCTCTTCTTTGGTTAACGCGAATTAATGATTACTATATAGTTGTGGCGAGAGTGAACCTCGATCACGGGGCTTGTTTTTACGAACGGGTAAGTCAGTGATGGTTCTCCTTAATTTAATAATTGCCTTAGGAAATTTAAGATCAATCATTAGCCCAGATATATTAGCGTTTCTTAATGTCTCTATATCGTTAGGCTCAAGATCTGTAGGGACTTCCAGTATGAAGTGTTTATCGATGCGGTTTCGTACCATCTGGAACTTGATCATTTCCTTTATAGTGAGGGGAAGTGATCGATCTTCCGCAATAAAAAGAATGCAATCCAGATTGAGACAATTGATAGCATTGGACAAATCATTGTCGACTTCGTGCCCAAGCGTTACTATTTTTCCAATACTTTCATCACTCAGTAAGATTGCCGGGGTCTTACCTATATCGAATACTATAAAATCACACCCATTTTCTTTCAAATGATCTAATTGGTCGACTGTTAGGGACTTAGACTTCACACCCCAGAGACGATCTGTTAACAAACTTGATACGCTCTTTAAGGACTTTATGTCAGATGAATCAATAGATACTAGAATGGCGTCTACGTTGTCATCTAGATCATTGTTAGTCTTTAAAAGTTCTTCAAAGACTATCTTTCCAATAATTATCATGTCTGAGAAACGATCATTTTCTTTGGAAGATGTACCGAAACCTATAGGATCTGAAGTTTCACGACCAACCTTTTCCAGACGTTCGATAAAAATGCTCATTAAAAATACCTCGATAATATAAATTCTTTCATAGAGTGGACTTATCCTCTGTATTTTCGTGGTAAAGGACAGGAAATTCAATACCCCACGGAACTAGATATTTAAGGGTTTGGTCTTACTCACATCTAATTTGTTATATGGAATGACTCATCTTTGAGTTCTAGCTGCTAGATTTGTTTGATCTAAATCGGTATTATACTGACAATTTAATATAGGATCATTACTTGGCCATATAGGATAAAGAATTTGGAAACTGAGATATGTCAGGGGAAATCGCTTCAATACCTAATAATTAAACCTAGCTTCTATAATCCCAATAAGTCTTACCCATTAGTTATCCTGTTACACGGATATGGATCGCATATGCGTGATTTAGCCGGGTTATGCCCTCTATTAAATACGGAGTCGTATGTGTATATCTGTCCTAATGCTCCTTTTCATATAGAATTGGCACCTGGGATGGAGGGATATGCGTGGTTTCCAATGGGCAATGAATTAACGCATGATTCATTCAGTCATGGACTAGATAAGCTGACAATATTCATGAAGGAAATTTGTGATAAGTATGATATTCAGTCCGATCAAATAATCCTGGGAGGGTTTTCTCAGGGTGGTATGATGACTTATTACTATGGCCTAAATAATCCAGACATAATACGAGGTTTTGCTGCTCTGAGTTCAAAAATATTGTGTCCAGAATCGTTGCAACCATTGTTGCCAGATGACAAGACACAGAAAATTTTTATATCGCATGGAATACGGGATATTGTAATACCTGTAAATTATGGTAGAGATGCTTGTCAATTCCTTGAAGATGCGGGATATAAGCCCATATATAAAGAATACGACATGCATCATGAAATCTCAGGTGGAACAATTGTAGATTTATTAGAATGGTGTGAAGATGTGATGCCGCCAATTGAACTACCTACGAAGGATCAATGCTAATATGAAAACGTTGGAAAATAGAATTTTGTCTAAAAATAGAAGTGGATATAAAGCATTAGGGGCTAATTTCGCATTTCCATCCATAGAAACCGTAGAGCTTATAGGGATGCTAGGAGGGTTCGACTACATATATATAGATGGTGAGCATGGCGCGTTTACATCGGAGACCATTGATTCGATTTGTCGAGTTGCCAACGGACTTGAATTAACTGTCATTGCAAGAGTGCCCGATATACGTCCATCAACTGTCATTAAATTCCTCGATAGAGGTGTTATGGGCATTCTGGGTCCACATATAGAGACGAGGGAACAGGCTGAGGCACTAGTTGATGCTTGTCTCTTTTATCCCGAAGGTAATCGCAGTTGGGGTGGGGGTAGAGGTACTTTTTACAACAATTCAGACCTATTGAATGCTCCTGATAGTGGAAGAACCGAATTCATGACTAAAGCGAACCAAGAGATGTTTATTATGGCTCAATTGGAGACAATCACTGCCTTTAAAAATTTGAATGAGATACTTCAAGTCGAAGGTATAGATGGTTTCAGTTGGGGGCCAAACGATCTGGCTCAATCAATGGGACAACCCGGTAAGCCGGACCATCCCGACGTTCTAGCTGCTCAGGTAGAAGTTTCAAAACGTATAAAAGAAGCTGGGCGGAGTATGTCTTACGACAAGCTACACGAAATCAGGATTCATAACTTAATAGTCGAAGGTGTGAAAGACTTCCTTGTGAATAATAAAGAACTTTTAAGAACTGATACAGACTGAAAAAGGAGTGGCATTTGACCAACATGAAGGTTGCTTTGCATGATGGAAAAGGCAAGATGCATATAAAAGAGATAAGACGGCCTACGCTTGGGGAACGAGACGCTTTGATTCAGGTGAAATCGACTGGTATTTGTGGTTCTGATCTCTTAAACTATGCTGAAAACTTAACCTTTGAAATCTTTCCGGGAGGTCATGAAGTTTCTGGCGAAATAGTTGAAGTTGGTAAAGCAGTTGATTCCACTAGGATCGGGGAACGAGTAGCTGTCGAAACTATAGGTCAGGGATTGAATTGTAAAGATTGTTGGTTTTGCAGGCAGGGCCAGTTTCGCCAATGTTCTAATAAGGCACTCAATGAGGGCGGAGGATTCGCAGAGTACATCAAGCGGAGAGCAGACGGCTGTTATCCAATAAGTGAAAGTATGGAATGGCAGGAAGGAGCATTAGTAGATCCATTAGCAGTATCTATCCATGCGCTACGTAGAGGTCTAATAAATAGTGGTGACACGGTGGTTGTCTTAGGATCAGGGACAATAGGTCTTACAGCAGTAGCAGCGGCTCGAGCGATGGGGGCGGGTACGATTCTTGCTACATCTAGACATAAGCATCAAGCAACTATGGCAAAGGCATTGGGAGCAGATTATACTTTTTCACCAGACGACGATGAGTTTATTGCAACAGTATTAGAGATGACGGATGGCAGAGGCGCAGATTTAACCTTGGAGACCGTTGGAGGTTCAAGTCAAACTATCCTTGACCAGGCTATTGAGGTAACACGAATGCAAGGTAGGATCTCTATCTTGGGTGGATTTCACGTTCCAATTACGTTGGACTGGATGAAACCTTTGTTGAAGGAACACACTATATACTTCTCATCCTGTTACAGCGTTATAAACGGAAGACATGATTTCGAAATGGCGATAGATTTCTTGTCGTCAACTCTGAGATCTCTCAATCAAATTGTGACTCATACTGTTAGTTTAGAAAATATTCAAAAAGGTTTCGAAATAGCATCGAATAAAACTTCGGGCTCAATAAAAGTGCAGATACTCCAGTAGTAGGTACTCGTATTACACTAGAGTGTTGTGTACGAGGAAGTCGAAATCACAACCTTTATTTGCCTGAAGTATGTGATTAGAGTACATCCAGCCGTATCCGCGTTCATAATGTTTCGGTACGGCTGAAAATTCGGCTCTGCGTTTTGTTAATTCATTGTCAGATATCATAAGATCTAATCTTCTGTTGGGAACATCTAATTGGATTATATCTCCTGTCCTTACTACGCCCAAGGGGCCGCCGGCTGCTGATTCAGGTGTTATATGTACAACTACTGTTCCGAAAGCAGTACCACTCATTCGGGCATCACTTAATCTAACCATGTCCCTTATACCTTTGGAGAGGAGTTTTTTAGGGAGTGGTAGAAAACCCCATTCGGGCATACCCGGTCCACCTATGGGGCCTGAATTACGCATTACTAATATGTCCTCGGGGTTAACATCTAGATCGTTCGCGTCTATTTCCTGCTCCATATCTTCATGGTTTTCGAATACTACAGCACGACCACGGTGTGTAAGCAGGTTTGGAGAAGCGGCGGAAGGCTTAATCAGCGCGCCGTTTGGAGCTAAATTGCCATATAGAACTGCCAATCCTCCTTCCTTTTGTAAAGGTTCCTTCATGGTTTTAATAAGATCATTGTTATAATTCTTGATGTTTTTAAGTTGATAGCCCAAAGTTTGACCGGTAATAGTAGCTGTGTCTAATTCTAATAAACTCGAAATTTCTTTTAACAAAGCTGGAATTCCACCAGCATAAAAGAAGTCCTCCATTAGGAATTCTCCGGATGGCTTCAGATTTAATAGGAACGGTGTTGTACGTGATAAGTCATCGAAAATCTCGGGACTCAACTCTATTCCCACCCTACCAGCTATGGCTATTAAATGGATAATGGCATTAGTAGAACCACCAATAGCGTGAAGAGTACGGATGGCGTTTCTAAAAGCTTTCAAAGTAAGAATTTTGGAGGGGCGTAAATCCTTCCTGACGCAGTCAATTATTTGGCGTCCGGCCCATTCAGCAAGTTGAGGTCGGCGGGAATCTACAGCTGGAATGGCGGCATTACCTGGCAAAGCAATTCCAAGAGCTTCTCCCATTGCTGCCATGGTTGATGCAGTTCCCATTACCATACAATGACCCGGGCTTCGAACGATACTTCCCAAAACATCTGCCCATTGATCCATTGTTATGTTTCCAGCCCTCAATTCGGTGTGATAACGACGACAATCGGTGCATGATCCTAATTCTTCACCTCGCCAGTTCCCTTTGAGTTGTGGGCCACCTGTAACAAGTATTGCTGGTATGTCGGCACTTGCGGCTCCCATGAGAAGAGCAGGGGTCGTTTTATCGCAACCGCCGAGGAGTACGACACCGTCTAAAGGATTAGCTACAATGGATTCTTCCACATCCATACTCATTAGATTCCTATACAACATAGATGTTGGTTTCATGTTATATTCCCCAAGAGACATTACAGGGAATTCCAGTGGAAACCCACCGGCCTGCCAGACTCCGCGCTTAACCGCTTCTGCTAGCTGCCGAAGATGAGAGTTACAATGGGTCAATTCACTCCAGGAATTACATATCCCAATTATAGGTTTGTCTTTATAATCGGATTCGCTGAAACCTTGGGCGTTAAAACCAACACCTCTGAGCCACGAATAAAGTTCTGGAGTGTTAAACCATTGACTACTTCTTAGAGCAACTTTTTTACGTGGCATGTAAGACTCCCGGAGTATAGCTATTGCATATTGTTCCAAGAAACAAATAGCAGTTGTGGTTCGGTTTTATTACAAGTGTACACTGGATTAATTGGAGGCTAAATTTAAGAATTCGGGACTGAGCTATCAACATTTCACAAATGTGAACTTTAATATATTTAATCTCCAACCTCCTGAATTTTCCGCTAAGAATTTGGGGAGGAGGGCTGTGCATATTGGTTATCTATCCATTTCTTTAAAGTATCCAAACTAGGTGGTGCAACAAAGAATACTTGAATATCATTTGGAAACTGGATGCGATGATCTTCTCTACAGAAGAGGATACCAGTTTCGTTTTCCAGTAAAGTTTGATCAATACGATTACTGGAATATTCAAAACGTTTCTGAGTAGTCTCCTGGTAGCTTTCATAAGCCAACTTCATTACCTTTTGACTCCTTAGCAATCCCATGGATATACATGTTTGCCAATCCCAATTTTCTTCCCAAAGATCCTTATCCTCAGTTTGTTCAAGCGAGGCAGTCGAATTGGACAGAGCTTTTATAAATGTAAGACCTTTGGGATTTAGGTTTTCGATTAGAGATAAACCTTCCTCTCCACTGAGGTATAGGTTTTCATGGTAAATGTGGGATATGGATCCTAGAGATCTTTCCAGTTTGTCAATATGATCCCTAATCTCGGACCAGTAACTATCCAATATATTCGTTCCTTCGTCAGGTATATTAGGAGGGAAAAAGAATGTAGGTACTAAAAACAGTTTCCTCTTTCCCTTAAATTGGTTAACCTCTGGTTTTGGTAATTGAGTTATAGGGGTAGACATTAAAAAGGCACTCCTATTGAAATGTATTCGTCATTATGCTGATATTTCACAGACCTATTTTTTCTATACGGACAGCACAAACCTTGTACTCTGGTATTTTAGATGTAGGATCAAATGCAGCGTTTGTTAGAAAATTAGCAGCGTGTGCTTCAAGTTTTACGAATGGCACAAATATTTCTCCAGCCCTCATTTTTTCTGTGAAGAATGCACGTCCCTCCAACACACCTCTCTTTGATTTAACCTTAATCCATTCACCATCTGTAACATTGAAATTAAACCCGTCTTTTTCACTCATCGCTATCTGTAATTCAGGTGCTCGTTCTAAAAGAGCATTGGACCTCTTAGTCATTGTGCCACCGTGCCAATGATACAGGATCCGACCTGTGTTCAGAATTAAAGGGAATCTCTTACTAGGTAGTTCATCTGCCGGCTTTCCTTGATCGTATCCAATGAATTTGGCTCGGGGTCCGCGAGGAAAATCGTCGGCGTATAAATATCTTGTACCTGGATGCTCATCAGATGGACAGGGCCATTGAAGACCGCCTTCCTTTTCTAATCTCTCGTAGGAAATTCCTCCCAGCATGGGGGAAAGTTTTGCCATTTCATCCCAGAGTTCTGAAGGATGATTGTATTCAAATTCAGCTATCATACGGGGATCTATTTTTTTACTCAAACTTTTCCCTAATGAGCATATTATTTCCCAATCTGCCCTACTTTGCCCAACAGGATCTATAGCTTTTCTTACTCTTTGTACTCGTCTTTCACTATTAGTAAATGTTCCATCCTTTTCTCCAAATGACGTTGCCGGAAGTATTACATCCGCTATTTCGGCTGTTTCATGCATAAATAAGTCTTGTACGATCAGGAATTCTAACTTCTTTAATGTCTCTTCCGCATGCTTAAGATCTGGCTCACTAAGTAGAGGATTTTCCCCGACTATATACATTGCTTTAATTCTGCAATCATTTATTGCTTCCATCATTTCCGTAACCACGAGACCATGCTCCCTAGGTAGCGGAAAGCTTCCCCAAGCCCTTTCGAATTTTTCTAAGTTTATATCGTTTATAACCTGGTATCCGGGAAAAGAGTTAGGCAGACATCCCGCGTCGCCACATCCTTGAACATTATTTTGTCCCCTTAGAGGAGAAATACCGGAACCTGGTTTTCCTAACTGACCAGTAAGCAATGCAAGATTCAATAAGCTATGGGCATTAGCTGTACCATTAGTGTGTTGTGTTATTCCCATGCCCCAGATCAGACATGAACCGCTAAACGGTGGAGCGGCATAAATTTTACTTGCTTGAACAATGTCTGCTGCTGGAACACCGGTAACTTGTTCTGTATAGTCCAAATTGTACTTGCTAACTATCTTCCTCCAAGAATCGAAGCCTTCTGTACGGTTAACAATGAAGGTTTCATCCAACAATTTTTCATCTAATATGACTTTGGCCATTCCGTTGAGGAGCGCAACGTCGGTACCGGGTTTAGGTCTCAGCCAGAGCTCTGCATAGTCGCACATTTCGATTCGACGTGGATTAATCACAATGAGCTTAGCTCCTCGCTCTATAACGGCACGACGCATTCTAGAAGCAGCAACAGGATGATTGGAATTGGCATCTGAGCCTATTATCACTAGACAACCTGCCTCTTCATAATCTATATATGAGTTACTAGTTGCTCCGCTGCCCAAGGATTTTAACATTGCTTCTACAGATGGTGAGTGACATAAGCGTGTACAGTGATCAATATGGTTACTTTTCATTACAAGCCGAGAAAACTTTTGTTGAATATAACCGTCTTCATTCGTAGCTTTAGCAGAGCATAACGTGGCAAAAGAATCTCCCCTGTATTTCATCAAGCGCTCTGTTACGTATTCCAGAGATTCTTTCCAAGATGAAGGTTGGAGAACGCCATCTATGCGTATTAATGGAGTAGTTAACCTGTCCTTGTGATTTATAAACGTGTATCCAAAACGTCCTTTAACACATAGCATACCAAGGCTTGACTGGTTATTTGGATCATCCAACATCTGGATAATTTGACCATTATCATCTGTTTGAGCTTTAATCCCACAACCAACACCGCAATATGGACATGTGGTAGTGATACTCTTAGACGATTTCTTTGGTGGAACTTTCGTTTCTATTGCTCCAGTTGGGCAGACAGACAAGCATTGACCGCAGGTAGTACATATAGAATCTATAAGAGGTTTGTCCATAAAGGTGCCTATACGACTTTTCTTTGCTGTTCCAAGAAAATCGATAGCTCCGATAAACTGATGGCCGTCCTGGCATGCTTGCGTACAACGTCCGCATAGGATGCATGCGTCCATGGATATATTAAAAACAGGGTTACTTGTGTCTGTACCTTCGCGTTTTCTGCCATCCCAACGCGAGTACTTTATACTGTGATTTTTAGCTGCTAGCGTGAGTTCACTATTTGGAGAGAGCCTGGCTTGCGCATTTGTTTTATGAGCACCGGGAGACATAGCTAAAGTGAGTTCAATCACGCCTCTTCTCATACTCATGAGTTGCTCACTATCCGTAGATATTTTCATGCCTTCTTTGGCAGGGAGTGAACAAGAAGTAGGGAAGCCCCTAACACCTTCGACTTGGATTAGACAAGTACGACATGCTCCAATTGGCTTCATATCTGGATCTTTACACAGTTGTGGTATGTAGGTACCGGTAGCATTTATCGCATCCAGCACGGTAGATTCACTTGGTACTTCAACGAGTTTTCCGTTTATCGAAAGTGTTATACTCATTGTTAACTCTCTCTCATTTTCATGTAATTCATTTCTATAAAAGCTTCGAAATGGCATCGATTCTAGATAGTTTAATTAGGTGTAATGACTATATATGATTTGGGGCAAACAATTCCTCTTTGAAGAAATGTATTCCGCTTAGAATTGGATTGCCTGCTGCTTGACCTAATCCCCACTAGGAAGTATTGTTGACTACCTTGGCTAGATATTCGAGGTTCTCTAAATCTGCCGTGTTGTCTGATCCAGACTGTAATTTGTCTAATGCCTCAACCATTCTTGGAGTTCCTTCTCTACAGGGTGTACATTTCCCACACGACTCCGAGGAGTTGTAAAATGCCAACTTTCTTATAACCGATAACAGGTGGGTATCCTCATCTAATACTATAATCCCACCTGACCCGAGCATGACTCCTGATTCGTGTAGGAATCCGGGTTTTATCGGAGTGTCTATTTTGGAAATTGGTAAGAGTCCACTTGAAGGTCCACCAATTGCTACGGCCTTAACCGTTTTTCCAGGTGGGGTACCACCACCTAAGTCATAGATAATTTGTCGTAATGTTGTTCCCATTGGAACTTCTATGATTCCTGGTCTCGATACAGAACCAGTCAGGCTAACTATTTTTGTACCTTTATGTTCTTCGGTACCAATTTTGGAATAAGTATTGGCTCCGTATGACATAATGAATGGGATGTTAGCCAGAGTTTCTGGATTGTTAATGACAGTTGGTTTACCCCAAAGTCCGGAATCGGTTGGGAAGGGTGGTTTTAATCGGGGTTCTCTACGGTAACCTTCCATAGTGTTTATTAGGGTTGTTTCTTCTCCACATACGTAACCCCCCGCTCCTCTTAATATAATGACGTTAAGGCTATACCCAGAGGAGAGTATGTTGTCGCCGAGCAGACCATTTTCGTAGGCTTGAGTAACAGCTGTTTGCATACGCTTTGCTGAAAGGTCAGCTTCTGCGTTGATGTATATGTGTGCTTCATTGGCATTTGCAGCATACGCAGCTATGATCATTCCCTCAATAATACGGTGAGGAACTCCTTCCATCAGATGCCTATCTTTGAATATTCCCGGCTCACCTTCCTCAGCGTTTACTATTAGCTGACATGAATTGTCTTTGAATGAGCGGGCACGTTCCCATTTTAACGCGGCTGGGAAGTATGCTCCACCTCTTCCTCTGAGACCGGATAATTTAGTTTCGGCGATTACACTCTCTGGTGAAATCATTAAAGCATGAGCTAATCCTTTATATCCTCCATTGTTTATATAATCATCGATATTCGTACTGTCTAATTCCCCACATTGATCCATCGTTAAACGGTGTTGACCATTGCTGAAGACATATGGGGCACTAGAATCAACTTTATTCAGAAATTTAGATATGATTGAGATGTCTTCAAGAGCTATGTTAGTTAATCTGTGTTTACTTCCTGAATAGTCAACTACTATTGCTTGAGGAGCGTTAAAGCACGTACCGTCACATCCAGCAGTTATTATTTTTGAATCACTCAAGGCCAAGGCTTCCAGCATTGCTTTCACTTGAGAGGCGCCAACCGCTAACGAACACTGACCCTCTTGGACTATTATTTTATAGTCCTTAACTGTATTGGATGAAGTCCAGCGCTTATTACTAGATTCTATAAGGTGTTCAAAAGAGATAGATACGTTACTCAAGTGGACCTTCCTTAGTGAACATTCTCTCAATGTCTGCAATTTCAACACGCCCATACCATTGCTTGTCTAATTGTACAACGGGTGCAACGCTACATAAAAAGCCGCAAGGTGTCTCCTCCAACTGTACACTATAGTTTGTCGAAATCTGATCAGGATGATTGTCCCCGAGTTTGCCAGTCGCTGCACCGAGTATCTCTTCACCTCCATTAATCCAGCAACTTAGGCCTGTACATATTCGCAGTAGATGAGATTCAGGCTCTTGAAGGCGCAGCTCAGTATAGCTCGTGGCCGCACCGTAAACTTCACTCGCGGGAATACCCAAGTGCCATCCAATGATCTCCATAGCCCATTCAGGTAAGTAGTCGAATTCATCTTGCAAAAAATGAAGAGCACTTAAGAGTTGTCCATGTTCTCTAGGAAATTTCTCAATTAGTATACCTCTTAGATGTTGTCTGTCCATGTGAAATGATCCTTCTTTCCTTCAACTTAATGGGTTACCTGCGGCAGGGTCTCGTACCACATATGATAAAAGTCCGTTCATTAACAGCAAAAATCAGATCTATAGAGGACTGGGTCTGTTCCAAATATATCTTATTTAATCTTCCTTATGTATCCCTATAATAGTGTTATGATACATGTTTATCACGAAGGACTCACTAATTGGTTAGTAGGATGTTGGGGGTTCTTTCGTTAATTGAAATTCGAAAGTTCGAGTTCTTCAAGTTTGTTTTTAGGGATAAGTCCCCTCTTAGTCCATCCTCTAGCTTTATAATAAGAGGCAATCATGATATCCAGATCTTCTTTGAGTAGAATTTCTCCTTTTACTATACCCGTGGGAAGTTTTTCCTGTAAGGATCTTGATGGTAATGTGTCATCTTCTCTGCTCCATCCTTCACGTATATTGAAAAGTTTCTTCAAGTTATTGATACGTTCTCCCGCCAGTCTCAGTTGTTTATCATCCATGTTAAATCCGGTAACATACTCATAAATAGCAGCAGATTCAGTGTAGAAATCCTGAAAAGCTTTCCTAAGAAATTTGCACCATATGAGTGAATCGAGGACAGATGAAAAATCTTCTCCTTGCTTAGTTATTTGTCCTTTTACTTCATCGACACTTAGCCTGTCTACTAGGGCAGAAAAATCGGCTTCATAGGCTGAGGATCTGTTATGACAGGCTCCCCGAGTGCTAACGGCTAGTCCTAATGCCATGGTTTTGAGGCTTCTTGGCTCATATCCAGGCATTTCCAGCCCTTTTACTTGCATGGCCCAATCTTCTGAATTTGAACCGACTGCTTTTGCGGCACGTAGACAACCGTCAGCCAACAGATCTCCAATGCCTTCTCTCTTACTGATCATATACAATATTGGTAAAATTGCTTCTGTATTTCCGAATTTCAACTCTATCCCACTAGTGTCTTTCCGCGTCAATATACCTTTTTCAAAACATTCCATTGCCCATGCTATTGTGACGCCTGTGCTTATAGTATCAATACCTAAATCATCGCAGAGATGAGAAGCTCGTATTACCGTATTAGGATCTGCTATTCCTAATAGAGGACCTAGAGCATAAGTACTCTCGTATTCCATACGCCCAGTAGATTTCTTCAGGCTGTCGTTGGTACTCATGATCTGCTCGCAGCCAATGGTACAACTCGCGCAATGCGCATTCTTCAAGAAATG
Source organism: uncultured Dehalococcoidia bacterium (assembly GCA_964431885.1). Lineage (GTDB taxonomy): Bacteria > Chloroflexota > Dehalococcoidia > Lucifugimonadales > CAUZEB01 > CAUZEB01. Next base: position 29,400 of record CAYSLK010000180.1, read on the forward strand.
TGTATTATGCAAGCTTTCTCCGCTTATTGGTTCTGTCTTTTCGAAGGTTGATTGTTTGAAATTGTATGTTGGCAGCGTACCTAGACGGTTAAAGACCGAGACATTGGCGATTGTGCCTAGTGATCGATATTTCTCTGTAGCAACGCCAAGACTTCGTTGTGTGAGACTTCGTTGAATTTCGGAGAGCTTCTCTGGATTATTAACATGCAGGTTTATATTTCCTTTTAGAGCAATAGCTTTTAAATTTTTAGATCCCATAACCGCGCCAGTTCCAGTTCTACCAGCTTGGCGTCCTCCGTCGTTACTTATCGTCGCAAATCTAACCAACCTTTCACCCGCGGGACCAATACAGGCAACTCTGGTCTGGCGTCCTAATCTGGTTTTAATTGTTGTTTCTGTAGCAGACGTGCTCAGACCTAAAAGATCAGTCGCATCGAGGAATTTCACACGGCCGTCAATTACACTTAGGAGAGTTGGATTTTCACAGCGACCTATTATAATTAGCGCGTCGTGTACGGTATTTTTCAGTTGCAGTGATATAAAGATTTATGATTGAGAATCAACTATGAATACAGTAAATGGTGATTTATCCAATACGGCGAATTTGATTGAAGTGGTAAACTTAC
>CAYSLK010000181.1:0-4517 GCA_964431885.1 uncultured Dehalococcoidia bacterium
CTAGATTTATTTATGCTATTTTAACGCTAAATAGAATAAAATCACGAATTTTAATGCAAAAAGATGCCCTTTGCGGACATTTTGTCAGATGCTATACTTTTCAGGGTTTGATTGAGATGGATAAAGTAATAAAAGTTAAGATTCCTGCTACAACTGCTAATATGGGTCCAGGCTTTGACTGTTTGGGATTATGTTTAGACATATGGAATTCCATAGAGGTCGAAGTTGGCGGATCGTGTTTTGAAATCCGAGGTGAAGGCGAAGAATCTTTGCCCAGAGGCGAAAGCAACCTTATTTATCAAAGCTTTTCCAAAGTATTTGAGACCTGTGGGCGACCAACCCCTACGTGTGGATTTGTCTGTCACAATAGTATACCGCTTAACAGAGGCTTGGGCAGTAGTTCTGCTGCAATAGTTGGAGGTCTACTTGCTGCAAATGAGATTTGTGGTTCTCTTCTAACTCAAAGTCAACTTTTAGAACTTGCCGTTGAAATTGAAGGGCACCCAGATAATGTGTGTGCGGCTCTAATGGGTGGTTTCCAGATCATAGTTGAGGATGGAGAAAGATGGGTAAGTACTCCTGTATCTCTACCCATTGACCTTGCTGCGATATTATTCATCCCAGATATATCTATGAATACTCAGGAGTCACGTGAGACGTTACCAGATCTAATTACACGTAGAGATGCTGTATATAATTTAGGACGAGTCGCGATGTTGATTAACAGTTTTTCTAGTGGGAATCTTACACACTTGGAAATAGCTACGAAAGATCGATTACATCAACCGTCACGACAGTTGGATTTTCCGGGAATGAAAAATATCTTTAATGCTGCCCTATCTGTTGGTGCATTGGGTGTCTTCTTGTCTGGAGCGGGTTCGACTGTCCTGGCCCTTGCGAAGGACAAGGATAGAGAATTTACTATTGGTTACGAAATGGCAGATGCTGCTTCCAAATCCGGAATAGAGGGATCTTTAAGAATTACTAAACCTAGTTCATTAGGAGCACATTTGCTGTATAACTGTTAGTACCAGTTAGGTGTAGAAATTGACGAGTGTGGCTTATTTAAAAATCGGGATTAACCTTGTTTGGTAGAGAATTATCGAAAGTGTAGGGAGAGCAGATTGACATTAATCGTTCAGAAGTATGGGGGAAGTTCTCTAGAGAATGCTGAGAAAATTCGAATTGCAGCAAATCGTATAATCAAGACTTATGATAACGGCAACCAAGTAGTAGTGGTTGTATCGGCGATGGGTGACACGACTGATAAGCTTACGGAATTAGCCTATCAAATGTCAGAAAATCCAGATCCGCGAGAAATGGATATACTTCTTTCAACAGGGGAATTGGTTTCGTGTACCTTAATGGCTATGATGCTTCGTTCGATGGGAAGGGAGGCTATTAGCCTTAGTGGGGCTCAGGCTGGTATAAGAACGGATGATAAATATGGCAGTGCAAGGATTGCTGGGATTGAACCTCGTCGTGTTGTAGAGGAGCTGTCGAAAGATCGAATAGTAATCGTTGCGGGCTTTCAAGGCATTAACCAAGACGAAAACACAACTACTTTGGGACGAGGAGGCTCCGATACTTCAGCCGTTGCATTAGCCGCCCAACTTGGAGCTATTAGGTGTGAAGTATACACGGATGTTGATGGCATTTATACAGCAGATCCCAAATTAGTTCCAGATGCACGTAAATTAGAAAAAATAGGTTTTGAAGAAATGCTAGAACTAGCAGCGTATGGTGCCAAAATGAACCCTCGTTCAATCGAACTAGGGATGGTATATAACGTACCCATATTAGTCGCTTCTAGTTTTAACGACTCTTCAGGAACCTTAATTTACAACCCTCCAAGGAAAAGTTTATGAGAAGAGATGTAGGTGAAATACGTAATCAAGTTAGCGGTATTGCAGCGAATACTAATGTGGCTAAGATCACTGTACGAGGTGTTATAGATCGACCGGGAAATGCTGCACGTCTATTTGAATCTTTGACTGCTGCCAATATAAGCGTTGATGTAATAGTACAGAATACTAGTTTGCGTAATGAAACGGATATGACATTCACAGTGAAAACTGCCGATCTGGAATACGCTCTTCGTGTTGTGAAGTCAATAATAGACGAACTCGGTGGTGGTGAGGTAATCAGCGCTCAGAATCTTGCAAAAATCAGTATAGTTGGGACAGGAATGCTTGATGCACCAGGCTATGCGGCGAGAATGTTTAGAATTTTAGCTGATAACGATGTAAATATAGATATTATTACTACATCAGAGATTCGCATTACATGCATAATACCTGAAAACAGGCTTCTCGAATCGGCCCGTGCTTTACACGCAGCTTTTGAATTAGATAAACCTCAAGAATAAACTAGAGAGTTAGCTATTTACTAAGGATTAGGAAGTCCATAACTTAGGCAGCATTAGTTTATTCTATGTGGGTTGAGGGATGGTAAGCCTCATGAAATGGTTTAAAAATATTGTGTAACATTCGGAGCGACGAGTGGTTAAACCTTTTTTATCTGTAATAATCCCGGTTTTTAATGAACAAACACGTATAATGGCAACTTTGGATAAAATGCTTGCCTTTCTTAAAGTTCAGACATATACCTGGGAGGTATTAGTTGTAGATGACGGTAGCACGGATGATACAGTTCCATTAATTAAAGAACGACTTAAAGGTAATAATGACGTCAATCTGATGACGGGTGAACATAAAGGGAAGGGTTGGGCGGTTAGGCAAGGTATGCTTAAGGCACGTGGGTTATATAGATTCATGTGTGATGCGGATCTAGCAATGCCGATCGAAGGACTTCAACTTTTCTTAAAAGAAATCTCTCTTGGACAGGATATAGTAATTGGTTCCCGTCAAATATCGGGCGCTAGAAGGCTCGATGAGCCGAAATCACGTCACATTTTAGGTCGCCTATTCAACTTTGTTGTAAAGCTTCTTGCTGTTGGGCATTTTCAAGACACTCAATGCGGATTTAAGTGTTTTCGAGGGGAATTGGTTAATGATCTGTTTGGCAGGCAAAAAACAGTAGGATTCGGTTTCGACGTTGAGATACTGTATTTAGCCGTTAAGCGTGGCTTAAAGGTTAAGGAAATACCGATTGATTGGTATTACCAGACTGACAGCAAAGTTAGACCCGTAAGAGATGCGGTTCTAATGGTCAGGGATATTATGCTTGTTAGATGGCGGGATCTCAGGGGATTATATGACCCTTTCCCAGTTAAAATGGCCGATAAAAAATGGGCCTGTTTAAATAATAGACAAAACGAAAATAGTGGCAAGAATTGGGAAAGTAATGTCGTAGTTGTTGTACCAACATATAATGAAGCCGGGAGTTTAAGGCCGTTAGTAGAAAAGATACTGTCTTTAGGTATGCCCAATTGCCATATCATTGTCGTCGATGATAACTCTCCTGATGGAACTGCTGCTATTGCACGAGACCTTTCTAATCTGACAAGAGGTGCAGTCGAGTTAATTAATAGGCCGTGTAAGGATGGACTAGGTACGGCATATATTGAAGGTTTTACCCTAGCATTCGATAGGCATCCCGATTTCATCGTCCAAATGGACGCAGACCTATCCCACAATCCTGAATATATCCCTAAATTTCTCGAAGACTTAGAATTCGCTGATGTTGTGGTTGGATCTAGATATGTTGAGGGAGGTCGTATTGATCGCAATTGGAGTGTCGGCAGACGTGTATTAAGCATTTTCGCCAATATAATTATTAGGAATGTTTCCGGGATCAGAATTCGCGATGCTTCTTCAGGGTATAAAGCTTATCGAGTTAACGTGCTAAAAGCATTGGATTTGGGTTTGTTTAGGTGTAAAGGATTCGGTTTCCAAATCGAAGTTATCCATGCTTTGGAGAACAGGGGTTACACAATCTGGGAACATCCGATTAATTTCACTGATAGAACATGTGGAAAGTCTAAGATGACTGTTAGGATTTTACTGGAAGCCTTATGTCGATTGCTTTTATTGAGGTGGCGTCCAATATAAATAAGTCAAAATGTATAGCTTAGAAATACTTGCACTGACCTGAAACTTGCGTTAGAATTCGCCGACTCTACTTCGTTAGCGAGATTTAAGATGCAGGGTGTTGGATACAGCGAGAGAGAAAAGAAAGATAAAGCTAAGCTAGCAATTGGATTGGCGATGCAAAGTCGTTGGGAAGAAGCAGTGACTTTGAATATGGCTATAATTGCTGATTTTTCAGCTGATTTAGAAACATATAACCGCTTGGGAAAAGCACTTAGCGAACTTGGTCGCAATAGAGAGGCTAGAGATGCTTTCAAGAATGCCTTGGCTGTATCTCCCAATAACAATATAGCCAAGAGAAATCTAGTACGCTTGTCTCAACTCGAAGATAATGACCCACTTCACCTCGCAGGAAGTGTCGCTTTACCTCAGGAATTTATAGAAGAAACCGGAAAAACTGGAGTGACAACTTTGATTAATTTAGGATCGCCCATGGTGTTGTTAAAGTTGGCGGCAGGGCATGGA
>CAYSLK010000182.1:0-10624 GCA_964431885.1 uncultured Dehalococcoidia bacterium
AAATCAATAGATGATGGAGGAATAGGACTGCTAAGGGTTTTGATTATGATTGGAACATCAAGTCTTTCTATAGTAATTTTTATAAAAAGCTTTATAGACGCTAGATATAATAAATAACCACTTCAGTAGCTTTGAGTAAACCTAATATAATCCAACTTTTTTTCTACAGGTTTATCTCCAAAGGATTGTTGTGTAAGGACCAGGAATTATTAGGATATGGAGTGTTATTTATAGCTAGCCTAAAATACGTATGCCACTTACGTTGACATTGCAGAGGCCATAAGTTCAAATCTAATCTCGCCCACCACACTGTCTTGTAACTGTTAAATCGAACTGACTTACCATTTATTCTATGTATAAAAACTAAAAAGTTTGAATTTAAATACTATGGAAATAAACTGGCTGCGATATTCAACATCAATCAATTACGATCCGTGGATCCAAAGCGTCTCTCAATCCTTCGCCGATAAAATTCACGGCAAGTACGGTTAACGATATCGCAACACCTGGAGGGAGCCACAGCCAGGGTTGCTTCTTCAAAACATGAAGAGACTGCGCCGCCGTCATCATATTTCCCCATGTAGCTGTTGGTATCTGAACACCTAAGCCCAAGAAGTTCAAGGCTGCCTCAATCAGTATAGCACTAGCCAAACCTAGTGTGCCTGCAACCGCAACGTAAGGCATAATCTCAGGCAATATATGTAGGAATATTACTCTTCTATCACTAGCTCCAAGAGCTCGAGCCGCTGTTACAAATTCCATTTCTCTAACAGCTAACGTCTGTCCTCTCACCAATCGAGCTATCCCCATCCATCCCAGAAATCCAATTGTGACTGTAATATTGACAATACTCACACAGAATACTGAAACTAATATAATCAATGCAAATAGGATCGGAAATGTCATCACTAATTCTGTAAATCGCATAAGACCGTTATCACCCCAACCGCTGAGAAATCCAGATAGTAATCCAATCAACGTCCCAATACCCACTGCTATTAAAAGTGCTACCAAGGCTATCCCTAAAGTAATTCTGGATCCATGAAGCAGCCGGGAAAAGACATCACGTCCCGCAGAATCAGTTCCCATTATGTGGGAAAATGTAGGAGCTTGTTTTATGTGGTCTAAATCGACAGCATCAGGATTATGAACTCCAATCCAAGGGGCAAAAACTGCTCCTATAGTAAAAATTGCCACTATCGCTATTCCCAAAAGGGAGAGCCGATGACGTGTAAATCTATACCACAAACCTCTCTGGTTTTCCCGGAGAATATGTTGCTCGAACTCTAAAGGCTGATTTGATCTATCAGCTGCTGTGGACACCTATTTACTCCTGATATAAATTCTTAATACGTAACTTCTTACGAATACCTAATACGAGGATCTACAACCGCATACAATATATCCGCTAACAAATTTGCAGCCAGTACCATAGTCGAAACAAAGAACGTGAGCCCCATTACAGTGGAATAATCCTGCTGATGAATAGCCTTAATAGAAAGCATGCCTAATCCTGGCCAAGAAAACATGGTCTCCACTACAATGGCTCCTCCTAGTAGAATTGGTAATCGAAGCGTGGTGATTGTTATCAAAGGCAGCAATGCATTCCTAAAGGCATGTCTTCCCATAACAGTGAATTCAGAGAGGCCTTTGGCTCTGGCGGTTGTGACGTAATCGGATCTCATTACTTCCAACATAGCCGTACGTGCGTATCGAGTATTCTGAGCCATTAAATCCATAGATAATATTAACGCTGGCAAAAACAAATGGTATAGATTATCCCATAGGTTAAAAGTTCCATCTAACGAACTTGACATACCAAATACAGGGAAAATTGGCCATATTGATCCAAATACTAGTAAGGCTACCAAAGCAAAAAAGAAAGTTGGAATAGACAATCCTATAAGGGAGGTAACAGTAAGAGTGTAATCCCATATACTATATTGCCTCAAAGCGGCCATTACACCGAAGATAAACCCAACTACAGTAGATATTAGAAGAGCTGCTCCCGTTAACTCAAGAGTTGGCCATATACGATCTCCCACTCTCTCCAACACTGGCCTGCCGGTAAAATACGAGTATCCGAAATTACCTTGAAGCATTTCGCCTAGCCAAATAGCGTAACGCACCGGAATCGGCTTATTAAGACCGAGAGCTTCGCGCATATTATCAAGGTCTTCTTCGTTTAATTGGTCCTCTGGGCTAATCATGGCCATAATAGGATCACCAGGGGCTAAATTCATAACCACGAAGGTTATTATAGTGATCCCTAAAAGCATAGGGATAAACAACAAAAGCCGGCGTATAATATAAGCTGCCATAAAACTCTATTACCTCTGCTGTCCTAATTCAAGCCACTACCAAGAATATTCAATAGTTCAGACATTAGGACGGCGGGGAGGATATAAATCCCTCCCCGCCGTCCTATATATAACCGTTTACCACTATGGGACTGTTAATTTGCATCCCTCAAATCCCACAAATGTGGGGAAAGATTGTAAACTTCACCATGCTTTGCCACTATAGGGAAAGTAGGCATATCAGACAAACTCGTTGCCGGCCTCATATCCCCAATTCCTGGCACATACCACCTTTTGCTCACGATTGTCCACCAATCTTTAAGATAGACAGGAGCTAATGGAAGATTCGTTAACATCTCCTCATTGATCTCTTGATAAAGGGGTATTCTGTCTGCTCTAGCAATGGTCTTACCTGCAGCATCCATCTTCGCGTCCGTCTCTGCGTTAGCATAACCCATAGCGTTCCTTGATCCAGTTCTGACGTGGAATTTAAGGAATCCGTCAGGGTCACCAAACACACCAAAGGTCACTCGTATGGTCTCCCAATCGTAAGTCTCATAGAAGGTGTCGACCCATACCATAAGCGCAACTTCCTTAAAGACTAGCTTGAAACCAACTTCCGCTAGCATGGCCTGCTCAGCCGCTAACATTGCCCTGGCTTCCTCGCTACCTACCGCTATAATAGTGCATGTTACTTCCGTATCCGAATCCCAGCCAGCCTCAGCTAAAAGGGCTTTGGCTTTCTCTGGATCATAAGGATAACGGTCTCGCCATTCAGCCTTTTGATACCATCCGTGGGTCATGAAGGAGTTGAAAATCTTGCCGTTTCCTCCCACGAAAGTGTCAATTAATTTCTGGCGGTCAAGTGCATGCAAAAAGGCTTGGCGTATTCTAGGATCCACCAAATGTGGGCTTCTAGAATTAAAGGCATAAGAAATTAAAGTACTACCATCTTCTGCAGCCACATTGGTTCCAGGATCATCTATAGCGTCTTGGAACATCTCTGTAGTAGCATCAGTTCCCCCATCAAAGGACATTGCATGGATTTCACCCCTCTGGAACGCAATCTGTGCTGCCTCTGAAGAAAGAATTATGCTTACAATAACTTCATCTAATACAGGTCTTCCGAGATAGTAATCTTCATTCGCTACCATCCGGAAATATTGTCCTTCAACATACTTTTCGAATTTGAAAGGCCCAGATCCTATCGGCGAATCAAAGAAGAAGCGTTCTTGTCGAAGATCTCCTGGTGCTACTCCTTCAAATGCATGCTTAGGTAGAATCGCTCTCTCAAAAGTTGTTCCTGCCTCTTGAATGAACAATGAATTGGCATATTCCTGGTCAAACCTAATTGTGTGATCGTCTATAACCACGATTCCTTCTACGGAATCGGCTTCACCAGCCGTGTAGGCGGCCGCTCCTTTGATCATCGCCAACTTACCCATAGAACGGGATCCAGTCGCGTTATTTAAGAGCATCGTGTAGGTCCATTCGACATCCGCTGCCGTAACCGGCACGCCGTCATGCCACACAGCATTTTTACGGAGATAGAAAGTATACGAGTCTCCAGCTTCATTTACTTCCCAAGATTCAGCTAGATCTCCTCTGTATCCCTCGGCACTCGTAGGATCTGCTTTAACCAACACAGATGTAACTGCCCAAATGAATTCTTTAGGAGTTCCACCAGTCATCGTATTGAAGTCACCAGGTACGAAGTTAGTAGATATGCGCAAAATCTTAGGATCTCGCTTTGCTTCTTTCTCTACTATCTTCTCGACTATCTTCTCGACCACAACGGTCTGTACGACTTTGACTTCCTTCTCGACAACTACCTGTTTCTCAACTTCCACTTTCTCTACAACAGGCACTTCCCGTTCAACCACAACCTCTTTCTCAACTTCCACAACAACTTGCTTCTCAATAACCTTTGGTACTTCCCGTTCTACCACAACCTCTTTAACCACTTCCACCGTCTCAGGTGCGACAGTCTCCGAAGTACAAGCTGCTGAAATTAACATTACTGCCAACAAAAACGCTGGCAACCAGAGCTTTTTCATTGCTCCCTCCCATTTGTAAACTAATTAACCTGATTTGACCTAGACAAAAAATATATAGGCACCGATTTTACTAGAGCCTCATACCACCTGTCAATAATAGCATGTAAATACATCATCGAAAGTATAGTGTTCAGTTCTTCACGTTTCCGTTATTTAGCCGTAAAACCACCATCAACAACTAATTCACTCCCGGTTACAAATGATGCTTCATCAGATGCCAAATACAACACACCATAAGCTATTTCTATCGGCTGTGCGACCCTGCCAAGAGGTGTAAGACGATTTCTTCTCTCTTGTGCTTCAGGTGTATCACTGTGGTGTGATATCATCAACGTATCAACCGATCCCGGATGAACAGAATTAACTCTAATCCCTTCTTTAGCATATTGAACTGCAGTTGCTTTAGTAAATATTCTAACTGCGCCTTTTGAAGCGTTATATACGGGTTGAACAGTAGCTTGGCCTATCAGTCCTGAAACAGAAGATATATTTATGATAGAGCCACCACCAACCTTACGCATTTCGGGTATAACGGCTTTGGTACCCAGAAAAACACCCTTTGCGTTGACGTTCATCACCCGCTCCCAATCGTCGTTCGACGTGTCTTCCAAGGTTCCAAAAAGCGCGATGCCTGCATTGTTAACTAAGATATCGATTTTACCAAAATGCTCTACAGCCCCCGATACAACACTATCCCAATCATTTTGCTTTGTGACATCAAGCTTAATGAAAATTGATTCTCCTCCTGATTTAATGATTTCGGATTCTACTTTAAGTCCGTCGCTTTCGATAATGTCACCAATTATCACTCTGCAACCCTCAGAAGCAAACAATTTTGCTTCTACAGCTCCCATACCTCTCGCTCCACCACTGATGATCGCTACTTTATCCTGCAATCTCATTGAGTCCCTCCAATCAAAATTCCACTTGCAATATGATTAACGATGTCGCAACAGTCACATTCCACTATATTAACCCTCGTCTCCTGACAAAATGTTTAACATCAGTCGATACTACTTGTGGTCTTTCCATATAGATATAGTAATTAGTGTTCACTATCACAGCACTTTGAAAGGACTCGAAACGTAATACAAGAAAATTCATATTAGCAAAACAGCTTGCATTGGCATCTCTAATCATGAATTGTATCGGCAGATCATTCCAGAATATAGGATGAGCTAATATCACTTCCTATATATCTCGGATAGACGCACTCTTTCATATCGTAAACACCTCAAATCCAACAGCGTAATCACATCCGAATCGCCTACCGACAGCATTAGCATTCATCCTCAGAAAGAAATCCGGATCGAAGTCCACACCCAAATTCTCTATGTAAATTTTGTGTTCTTCCAGAGAAAGAACACCTTTATCAATAAAATCACCCACGTCTACGGCATGAGTAATGTTAGGAGACCCGGATACGAAGACCATTTCCACTGAATTCGTTGGCTCTAGACCTTCTTCTAACAACTCTGGGAAAATCCAACGATTCCCGGCATCTCTTGCCGCATCTAAAACTGCTAGTCCAACAGCTCTGTGATCTGCCATGTTGAAATTGCCTTCATTCCACGCGATATGAAAATTACCAGTAATCAGAATGTTTGGTCGATGCTTTCTTATTGCTGCTGATATATCTCTTCTAAGATCCATCCCATATTCGACCACCCCGTCGGTGTGATTAAGAAATTGCACCGATTTTACACCTACAACTCGAGCACTATTTATCTGCTCAATTTCCCGAAGCTTACCTGCCTCGTCAGGTGGTATCGAATCTATTCCAGCTTCACCTCTTGTCACCATGACATAGCCTATCTTCTTGCCTTGAGCTGTCCACTTTGCTACAGCGCTTGAAGCCCCATATTCCAAATCATCTGGATGGGCCACAATAGCAAGGGCACTTCCCCAATCTTCAGGTAGAGTTTCGATCACCTTTCCATCAGCCATTCAATAAATCTCCGCTACATTTAAACAAAATTATTACATCTGTCACACAACAAGGGAATTTCTCGTATTAGAAAAAACGAGAGGCCTAGCATCACCATTCGTAGCATAGGCCTCTCGCAATATCACGTGTAGTAGAGAACATATTTCCAAATGATGCGTTAGTCAGCACCACCTCCAATAGCAGGTAGAAAATGGACCTCGCTAGTCTCTCCAACCTTCTCAAGCATACCTATCGGGGTAACTTCACCATCTATTGCAACCGAGATATTAGGTTTTATTTTGTATCTGTCTACCAGTCGGTCTTTTAACCCAGGATAAACAAGGTCTAGATTGTCAACAATTTCGCGGACAGTGCAACCCTGTACATCCACCCTAGAGTGCCCAGATGTTAACTTCTGCATCAAGGTAGGTATAAAGACGGTTGCCATTGGATTCAGCTTCTCCTTTTTATTCGCTACTATTCCAAACAGCATCCATTATAGCTGGCGGATTCATCGGCAGGCTGGTCATTCTAACGCCGATCGCGTCGTTAATTGCGTTAGCTATAGCTGGTGTAGGGGGGACTATATTCGCCTCTCCTACGCCACGGACCCCAAAGGGATGACCGGGGTTTGGCACTTCTACAATAACAGTATCAATCATCGGGAGATCCAGGCTCGTTGGCATACGATAATCCAACAATGTGGAGTTAGCCATTCTACCGTCATCAGTCATAAAATATTCCTCATTTAATGCCCATCCAATTCCCTGCACACTTCCACCCTGCATCTGACCTTCCACGTAGCTGGGATGGATAGCTTTACCAGCATCTTGAACCGCGGTGAATCTCAAAACCGTAACTTTACCCGTTTCCGGGTCTACTTCAACATCTACGATATTCCCAGCGAAAGAGCCGCCTATCCCAGGAGGATTTACTGCCCCTCGTCCAAGTATGGGACCACCGGTATCATTCAGATCAGCAGCTAATTCCTTAAAACTCATGGCCAGCTCGACATCTGATTTAGATTTAAGTACGCCACCAGTCATTTCAACGGAGTCTACATCGACACCCCAAATACGAGCCGCACGTTCGATAAGCTGTTGTTTTACATCTTGTGCCGCATCATGCGCTGCATAGCCAGTTGCGAAAGTTGTGCGACTGCCACCAGTTACACCAGTGAATCCTATTGAATCTGTGTCGACGATAGTGGTATGTACGTCGTCAATACTAATTCCTAGCACCTCTGCAGCTTGCATCGAAATTGACGCTCGGCTTCCCCCTATATCAGTTGAGCCTTCCACCACATTAACTGTACCATTCGGATTCACACTAATGGAACAAGTTGATTCCAAGCCTGCATTAAACCAAAAGCCGACAGCAACACCCCTGCCTCTGTTCGGCCCTTCAATAGGAGCATTATAATGTGGATGATTTCGCATAGCTTCTAAGACTTCTACACAACCTATACGAGGATACACAGGTCCGTCCGCCCGTCGCGTTCCTTCTTTTGAAGCATTCATCAGTCTGAATTCTAGCGGATCAATTCCTAGCTTCAAAGCCAGTTCATCAATAACGGACTCTGCAGGGAATGCCGCATTAGGTGAGCCTGGTGCTCTATAAGCAGCCGTTTTAGGCTTGTTGGTTACTATACCGTATCCATCTATGACGATATTAGGAATGTCGTAAGCAGCGAAAACACATTTTGCTCCTGATTCCACCATAGAAGACCCTGGAAATCCTCCCGATTCAAATGCAAGATATGCCTGTGCAGCTACCATTTTACCATTGCTATTAGCAGCAACTTTGATCTTGCCATATGATCCGCAAGTTGGCCCGGTACATTCAAAAACTTCTTGCCGTGACATCACCATCTTAACAGGCTGCCCACTCTTCTTTGAGAGTATAGACGCTACTGGTTCTTCGTAAACATTGATCTTACCACCGAACCCTCCGCCAATTTCCATTGGGGTAACTCTGACCTTAGACTCATCGTGACCAAGTAATTCTGATACATCGGTCCTTACTGCAAAAGATCCTTGAGTACTCGTCCAGATATGTATTCTGTCATCTTTGTTCCACAAAGCAGTCACATTGTGAGGCTCTATGTAACCTTGATGAACAGTCTTCATATGAAAATCCCTTTCTACTACCACATCGGCAGATGCGAAAGCGTCCTCTGCATCGCCTAATTCATGACGCAGATATTCCCCTACATTTTTGCTATCGCCGTCATACTCTTCAATATGAAGATCAGCATGGAGATCAGGAGCTGTTTCCGCCATGGCATCCGGCGCGGTCGTCACCGACGGGAGGACTTCATAATCAATCTTTATCAGCGAAAGTGCTTGTTCAGCAACATGAAGGCTGGTCGCTGCAACACCTACTACTGCGTGCCCTTTGTACAATGTTTTCCCAGAAGCTAAAATGTTCTGCCTTCTCCGTTTTAACGCTACGTCACTACCAGAATCAGGCATATCTGCAGCTGTAGCTATAGCTTTAACTCCTTGCAGAGCTTCAGCTTCTTTAGTATCTATTGATTTAATCCGAGCATGAGCATGAGGGCTCCTCAGAGTCTTACCATGAAGTAATCCCACGGTACTGAAGTCAGCTCCATACAAAGCCCTACCAGTAACCTTGTCAGCGCCATCTGGCCTAATTGGGCGAGTGCCTATAACATCGTAACCGCCCTTAGTTAAAACCACATTGCGCTCATAACTGTCATTCGTCATGCACTTGCTCCCTGCATCTTGGACGCAGCATCCTGCACTGCTCTAATGATTTTGTCATACCCAGTACAACGGCATAAGTTGTTAGCTAACCAGAATCTGATCTGTCCCTCAGTTGGGTTGGGATTATGATCCAATAAGGCTTTAGACGCCACTATAAATCCCGGAGTACATATTCCGCACTGTAAGGCAGCATGTTCTAGGAAAGCTTGCTGTAAAGGATGAAGACTGTCTGGTGATGCTATACCTTCTATTGTTGTTATCTGTCTACCTTGCACTTCTACACCGAGTACCAAACACGAGGTAACTATCCTATCATCTAGAATTACTGTGCATGCACCACAATTCCCATCGTTACATCCCTCTTTTGTTCCAGTCAATCCTATAATATCTCGCAAACACTCAAGCAAACTTTGACGAGGTTCACACAAGAAATCTACTTGTTCGCCGTTTATTGTAGTTTGTACGTATGTTTTAGCTGGCATCTAGTTGTTCTCCTTGGCTCTATCTATTGCTATTTGAAGTGACCTTCTAGTCAGTACGTCACACAAATGTTTTCTATATTCGATAGTACCGCGCATATCTGTGATCGGGCTGGCGGCTTCTTTAGCGATCTGTCCGGCTATGCTAAGCGTATCTTTTGTCGCAGGCTTACCGTTAATAGCATCGCCAATAGCAGTTACATATAGCGGTGTTGGCGCAACCGAAGCCAACGCCACTCGAGCCTCTTTGATATTATCTCCGTCCAGCACCACTGAGGAACCTACTCCCGCAACCGCGATATCCATCTCATTTCTCGGAATGAACCTCATATAGTTGGCACCAGATCTGTTTTCTGGAGCAGGAAAATGTACCGAAACCAAAATTTCATTTGAATTTAATAGGTTTTTACCAGGACCGGTACATATGTCCTCCACTGGAACTTCACGAGTAGTATTTGGTCCAGCTATGGTAGCCACACCTCCCAGTGCTATCATAACCGGGATGGAATCAGCACTAGGTGCAGCATTACATAAGTTACCGCCAAGAGTAGCCCTACCCTGAATTTGGGTACCTCCGATGAGAGAAGTCGAATCTATAAGACCCGGGTAATCCCTTTGTACATCTTTATCACCATATATCCGATAACAGGGCACAGCAGCACCAATAGTAAGTCCTGACTTCGAGTCGAACGTTATCTCATTTAACTCAGGTATAGTCTTACTGTCAACAATCAAATCAGGCTGGAGTCTGTCTGCTCTTATTTGCACAAGAAGATCCGTGCCTCCAGCTAACATACGAGCTTTCCCATTCGCATCACTAAGTAGTTTAACTGCCTCAGTTACCGAATGAGGGCTTACAAAATCAACCCATTTCAATAGCCCACCTCCTTAAAGTAAAGTTCCTTATCATATCTAAGTGTCTTGTTCAAAGGCCGTCACGTAACGTCTAATTGATGTACAGAAAAGTAATCACATTACCTTCCACACTAATGCAATAGGAGCTGAGCGACGATAATTGAACACATCTGGCATCAGTATAACAAACCTTTTTTGTCAGAACAACAACAAGATCAGTCAATCATGATTATCCGGACGACGGAGTGTTCCCCGTTATACCTTGGAATTCCAAATC
>CAYSLK010000183.1:0-6107 GCA_964431885.1 uncultured Dehalococcoidia bacterium
CAAGAGCATTCCAAATCTTATCGAACATAGTTTTTGCCATTTTCCACCTCATTTAAACAAATAGAATTCCGAATCGCATGAAAGAGTTATAACAACAAGAGAAATATAAGCAACTAAGTTGTGCGTTAAAAGTCAGTAAGTGAATACATTACATAGACTTCAATCGTTGTTGTTTTCAGTTGCGAGAAGTCTGTTTAATGCATTCATATAGGCTTTGGCGCTGGCGACAATTATGTCAGTATCGGATCCTCGTCCAACGTAAGTTTTGTCCTCTTTCGCTACTCTGATTGTTACATCACCAAGAGCGTCTATACCCTCGGTTACGGCGTCAACTCTAAATTCCGTAAGCTTATTAGGGACCTTAACAATACGATTAATGGCCATATACACTGCATCTACAGGGCCTGTTCCTGTTGCAGCATCTGTGACTGAGTCACCGTCAGGTGTAACGAGCCTAACGGTTGCCGTTGGAATTTCATGATTACCGCATGACACCTGGATATGATCTAGAGAGTAAATGGACGGAACATCAAGAATTCTGCGTTGGCTGGACATTAAAGATTCCAAATCTGCGTCAGTTATCTCACGCTTTCTATCAGCTAGAAGTTTAAATGACTCGAAGGCTTCATTAAGTTCGGACTGATTCAATTTGAATCCTAATTCTTCCAGGCGTGCCCTTAAACCGGCTCGTCCACTTAGTTTACCCAGAACTAAGGAGTTACTTGGCCACCCTACTGCTTGAGCATCCATTATCTCGAAAGTACTTCGATCCTTTAAAATCCCATCTTGATGAATTCCTGAAGCATGACGGAATGCATTGGCACCCACAATCGCTTTATTTGGTTGAACTGGGAATCCTGTTATATCGCTGACCAATCGACTCGTACGATAAATCTGTTTAGTATCTATATTTGTGTTAACACCGTAAACATCTTCTCTTGTTTCGATTGCCATAATCACTTCTTCCAAAGCTGCATTACCTGCTCTTTCGCCGAGTCCGTTTATACAACCTTCAACTTGTCGCGCGCCTGCTGTAACAGCAGCTAGACTATTTCCAACAGCCTGGCCAAGATCATTGTGACAATGCACACTGAGTACCGCCTTATCAATGTTTGGTACATTTTGCTTGATCTTTTCTATGCGCTCCTTAAATTCCCATGGCATGGAGTATCCGACTGTATCTGGAACATTGATAGTTGTAGCTCCTGCTTCGATCGCTGCTTCTATCAATTGGTATAGGTAATTCATGTCGGTACGGCTAGCGTCCATAGGTGAGAATTCAACATCTTCACAATATTTCTTTGCCCTCTCTACAGATGCAACTGCGGTGTCCATTACCTCTTCTGGATTACTTCGTAATTGGTGCATGATTTGGACATCTGAGCTTGAAATGAATACATGAATACGAGGATGTTTGGCTTCTTTTAGAGATTCCCAGGCTTTGTCTACATCACTTGCTACACAACGGGCTAGCGACGCTATTACAGGTCCCTGTACTTCTCTACATATTGATTGGATCGCCTCGAAATCTCCAGGAGAGCTTGCTGCAAACCCGGCCTCTATAACGTCTACACCCAAACGTTCCAGCTGTTTAGCTATCTCTAATTTCTCTTGAGTAGTCAATCCAATGCCAGCCGACTGTTCACCGTCTCGGAGGGTTGTGTCGAAAATTATTACCCGATCATCTGACATTTTATTGCCCCCTGTTCTTTAATTTTTCGTTTGAATACGTATTACATCAATTCTTAGAATTTCTAATCGGCATCTTTAAGGAAACTCATCATTTCTCTGAGCTCTTTTCCTATGGATTCAATGGGATGCACCGCATTATCTTGACGTAGCTTATTGAAGGTATGGCGCCCTTCGTCGTTCTCTGCGATCCATTCTCTTGCGAAACTCCCATCCTGGACGGCAGTAAGAACCTTTTTCATATTAGCTTTCACATGTTCATCTACGACGATTGGACCTCTAGTATAGTCGCCAAATTCGGCTGTGTCACTAACAGAGTATCTCATATATTCCATTCCACCTTGGTATAGTAAATCAACGATGAGTTTTAATTCGTGCATACACTCGAAGTAGGCTGATTCTGGCTGGTATCCACCCTCCACAAGGGTTTCAAAGGCCGCTTTTATTAAGGCGGTTACACCACCACACAGGACAGCCTGTTCCCCAAAAAGATCGGTCTCTGTTTCTTCTTTGAATGTTGTTTCAAGAACTCCCGCTCTGGTGCATCCAACACCCCTTGCATAGGCAAGCCCTATACTTTCTGCCATGCCCGAAGCGTTTTGATGTATGGCTAGAAGTCCAGGTACGCCCGACCCTCTGGTAAACACCTCTCTCATGCGATGTCCCGGGGCTTTGGGAGCAACCATCGAAACGTCAACTCCATGTGGTGGTGTGATCGTCTTATAATGTATACAAAAGCCATGAGCGAACATTAACGTTTTCCCTGGTAGAAGATAAGGCTCTATAGATTCTTTATAAATCTTAGCCTGTAAGTGGTCCGGAATTAGTATCATTATTATATCTGACTCTTTTGCTATTTCAGATACTAGGGCTACCTCTAGACCTTCACTTTCAGCTTTCGTCTTACTTTTACTTCCTTCGTAAAGGCCAACCTTCACATTAAGACCACTATCTTTTAGGTTTAATGCGTGGGCGTGTCCTTGACTCCCGTAACCAATTACGCCTATCTTTGCGTTATCGATTACGGACATATCAGCATCGTTTTCATAGTACATTTTGACCATTTAATTACCTCTCATTATCAGATATTCTTTTTAATAATAGTGTAACGTAACGTACAATATTTAGTGTGCTATACACTACCCGTTTCTAAAGTGGCCCTCTTATTGAAAGGTGTGAGCCCTTTTGAATCAGATTTTCGGATCAGGCCTCTCGTCATGGCGATTGTACCCGTACGCATTATCTCAAGGATGCCGAAAGGGTCAACCAATTGTAGAAGTGAGCTAATTTTATCCTCATTTCCTGTTACCTCTATGATGAGAGATTCGGGTGATACGTCTATTATGTTGGCTCTAAATATATCTACTATTTGCATAATCTCGCTGCGACTCTGAACATTTGCTTTCACTTTGATTAGTACAAGCTCTCTATTTACTATATGCTCCTCCGTCATGTCCGAGACTTTCACAACGTCGATGAGTTTGTGGAGATGTTTTGTAACTTGTTCTACTATAGAGTCATCACCGTTAACAACAAAAGTCATACGTGATAAATTTTCAATCTCACTTTGTCCTACTGCTAGACTCGATATATTAAATCCGCGCCTTCTGAACATACTTGAAATACGGTTAAGGACTCCGGGTTTATCTTCTACTAGTGCCATTATTGTGTGTTTATTATGGGAGGCTTTTAGAGTCATCGTTTTATCTCATTAAGACTAGGCTCTTCTATCAATTCGTTTATCGTCATTCCGGCAGGAATCATTGGATATACGTTGTCCTCTTGCTCTACGATAAAGTCAACTATGGCCGGTCCATCGTAGTTGTTTGCTTCTTCAATTGCCGATCTAACTTGAGTCTTATCGGTTACGCGTATACCAAAAATGCCGAATGCGTCTGCCAATTTTACAAAGTCTGGGTTATGAGTGTACAAGGTTGAGACATAACTCTTTTCATAAAATAGCTGTTGCCATTGTCGAACCATTCCTAGACTATTGTTGTTCATAATGGCAAATTTTACAGGAATGTTGTTTTCTGCCAGGGTGGCGAGTTCCACCATGGTCATTTGGAATCCTCCGTCACCTGCGATAGACCATACTATTTCGTCTGGTCTCCCAACTTGCGCTCCCATTGCGCCTGGGACTTCGTAGCCCATTGATCCCGATCCGCAAGAAGATACCAGAGAACAGGGGGTCTTGAAATTATAATATTGGGCCGCCCACATTTGGTGTTGACCGACACCAGTCACCAAGATTGCCCGACCATCTGTTACTTCAGATATTTGATTAATAACGTATCTCATTTGCAGAGAGGAAGATTTAGCTGGGTCTGCTAAAGGATGCTTTTTCTTCAGTTCGTCCACTCGTTGAATCCAATCTAAATGCGTCGACGGTTCTACAATTTTGTTAAGGGAGCGCAATACGTTTTTAACATCACCAACTATGGGGATATCTACGGCGATATTTTTACCTATCTCAGAAGGATCTACATCTATATGGATTTTTTTGGAATTTTTTGCAAACTCTGATGCATTTCCGGTTATACGATCATCAAATCGCATACCAAGTGCTATTAAGAGGTCCGATTCTTCTATGGCGAGGCTTGCGTAGGCCATTCCGTGCATCCCAGGCCACCCGGTGTAAAGGACATGATCCTGCGGAAACGAACTGAGCCCCAAAAGAGTATTCACAACTGGTATTTGAGCTTTCTCTGCCAGTTCTTGTAATTCTTCGTAGGCTTTAGATAATATTATTCCATGGCCCGCTAAAATAATTGGACGAGAGGATTTCTTAATTAATCCTGCGGCTTTACGTATCTGCCCTGAATGGCCACCAACATTTGGTTTATACCCTGGTAAAGCGATATTGTCGGGATATATGAAATCAGAACTTTCATTGAATACATCCTTAGGTATATCGATTAAAACTGGACCTGGCCTGCCTGTTTGAGCTATATGAAAGGCTTCATGTATCACGCCAGGGATTTCGCTTGCATTCATAACTAAATAATTATGCTTTGTGACCGGTAATGTTATACCTTGAATATCGGTTTCCTGAAAAGCATCAGAACCAATTGCTGCTCGTCCCACCTGTCCCGTTATAACGACTATAGGTATAGAGTCCATTTGGGCAGTAGCGATGCCTGTAACCAGATTTGTTGCACCAGGACCAGAGGTTGCCCAAGCTATACCTGGGCGTCCTGTGACGCGAGCATATCCATCCGCCGCATGTGCTGCACCTTGTTCATGTCGAACAAGTATGTGCTTTAGCTTGGGGAATTCAGGCAAGGTTTGGTAAAGAGGTAGAATGGCACCTCCGGGGAGCCCGAATATTACCTCTACTCCTTCACGAAGGAGGCTTTCACACACCATCTGTCCACCCGTCATTTTCATGTTACATTAACCCTCCGGTTTACTTCCATCACTTTCCGAGCCTAATGCCCTAAATATTTTGCCATAAAAAAACCCGTCCTAACAAAGGGACGGGACGATAAGTCTCGTGGTACCACCCAATTTGCCCTGACGTTGGTATCTATACCTACAGGGCCACTCTAAGGCTATAACGTTGCCTAACGCCCGATCCTATACTGAGTCACGGAGAACGATACATGACGCGAAACGAAAGTTAGCCTTTTGACGTTGTTCTTCGTTCCTTGCCATTATTCTCCTAATCTCTCTTCAGACCGGGTGCTCCAGGGCGAGTTCTCTAAGCTCCTAGTATCGGGTTCCACCCTCTCCGACTCTCTATTACCGGTAGCTAAGTTACTACTCCCTATCATTGCATCCAATATGATAAAAATTTACTGTAAGTGGCTCAAAATGTTAGCAAATTAATCAATAGGTGTCAATAATATCTGATACAGTTATTAACTTTCTAATTTGAATATTGGCGAAATAGCTTACATTTTTGAACAGTAATAATTACCATCTCTTTAACAGAAATCTTCCGGTCAAGCTTCAATTAACGCCATATTAACACCTGCCCGAATTGTTGAATATCGGATTGCTATTAAGTTGCTCATGTCGATAAGTCCCGCTACAATTAAGCGCATAGCGGGGTGTGGCGCAGTTGGAAGCGCGCTACGTTCGGGACGTAGAGGTCGCTGGTTCAAGTCCAGTCACCCCGACCACCTTCAACTCTACGGCATCTCTGATGAGAGAGTAAATCAATTGTGAATACTCAATGAAGCTCATCGCTCCAAGTTAATATCCGATTGTTCAATGAGTAAAACTTCAGCTTAATCGCACTTTCAGTGGCTACTAGTTTACTCAACTGGTATAACAGGCAACACAACATGAGAGGGATAATCGGCATTATGATATACGGTCTGTAACGCAGACACATAATCCTTATCTTCGCCTATTGGATTTCCGGTGTTAGTGTTTCGGTCAAACCTTGGGAAGTTGCTACTAGAAATTTC
>CAYSLK010000184.1:0-3906 GCA_964431885.1 uncultured Dehalococcoidia bacterium
AGACGAGCCGGATGGTCCTGACGCCGTAGTCTCCGGTCCATGGGCGACGGCCTATGTCTCTGGCGTTGTAGAGAAGCTGGCCATCGCGGACTGGGCAACGCCCCGGGACAAATTTGACTTCCAGTTTCTCAACGTTCCAACTAACACGATAGGGGCTCTGGCGGAAAGCTGGTCGCAGCCCGACCCGCTGACGTATATCGTCAAAGTTCGCGAGGGCGTTCGGTGGCATGATAAGCCGCCGATGAACGGGCGGGAGCTCACTGCCCAAGATATCGAGTTCAACTATCACCGTATTACGGGTACGGGGAGCGGTTTCACCGAACCGAGCGAATTTGCCGCTAGCTTGAATTTGCCATTCGAATCGATAACGGCCACCGACGATTCGACAATTGTTTTTACGCTGAAGGAGCTGAACCTCGGTGCCATAGGCGCTATCCTCGACGGCGCCATCGCTTGGGTATACCCCCCCGAGGTCATCAGGGAGCACGGGGATGTGACGGAATGGAGGAACCTCGTCGGCACCGGACCGATGATGCTGACTGACTGGGTCGAGGGCAGCTCTGTCACTTGGGAGAAGAATCCCGACTACTGGGGCACCGACGAAAAATACCCGGAGAACCGCTTGCCCTATTTTGACCAGTTAAGGGTCCTGTTTATGCCCGAAGTGGCAACACGTCTGGCGGCCCTGCGCACCGGCAGGATTGATTACATAGGTCCGCTCTTGGGATCTGCACTCAGCGCCCTCGACCAGGTGGAGAGTCTCAAGCGGACCGACCCCGAGCTGGTGATACATCCCATTACTAGTCGGTCGAACAATGCTATTGGTATGAACGTTCAGTCGGCACCCTTTGACGAGATCAGAGTGCGCAAGGCACTGCAGATGGCAATCAACCTGGAGGAAATTAACCGCGCCTTTTATGGAGGTAGATCGGATATGACACCCCAGGGGTCACTAAACCGGTCTTTTTCAGAGATTGTCACCCAATTCGAAGATTGGCCCGTAGATGTCAAGAAAGTCTTCGCCTACGACCCGGAAGGTGCCGAGGCGTTGCTTGATGAGGCCGGGTATCCTCGCGGCGCCGACGGCATCAGATTTAAGACCGCGTTGATGTGGCTCGATCTTAGACCTTTGAGCTATGCGGAACTGCTCGCTTCATACTGGAAAAGGATTGGCGTCGATGTGGAGATTGATGTAACAGAAGGAGCTTCATTTGGTGCTAGAAGAGGTGAGAGAGATTTCGAAATGATCTCTGCGGAGGCGGCAATCAAGTGGTACCCAATTGTGGCAACAGGTCGCCTTACTCCGTCTCAAGGATGGAACAGCTCCAATGTCGACGACCAGTGGTATACGGCCAAGGTTGAAGCCGCCCGGGCCGCGACTACTCTCGAGGAGTATAACGGGATTAATGCTGAGTTGGATCAGTATGGGATCGAGAAGTTCTGGTTGATATGGGGTGGCATGGCCCCGACGTATGCGGTGGCCCAGCCGTGGCTCATCGGTTATAACGGTGAGCTCGAGTTGGGATGGTCTCAAGGCAACTCCGTCTTCACCCGCCTCTGGATTGACAGTGAGCTGAAGGAAGCCATGGGTCGCTAGAAGGAGCGACTCCCACTGACCCGCACGCATGGGGCTGGGAGGTCGCGTTCGGAGCCCCGCTTCCGAGCGCGCTCCCGGCCCTCACTCATTGAATAGAGTGTCCCCGTGAGAGCCTATATCATCAGGCGATTATTGCTGATCCTGCCCACGCTGTTCATCTTGAGCATCCTGGTCTTCCTCTCGGTGCGCTTCATTCCCGGCGATATAATAGACGTAATGGTGGGTAGGTCGGAATACGCGGGTGTCACCGTTGACCGTGAAGCTATTGAGCGTATGCTGGGATTAGACGTGCCTGCCTACGTGCAGTATGGACGCTGGATAGGAGTGTTGCCAACCCCTGACTGGCGTACCGGTGAGTCCCACTTTATAGGTCTCCTCCAGGGCAGCCTTGGCACGTCACTGTTTGCCCAGTGGGCGGTAGAGGAGAAGCTAATAGGTAGATTACCGGTCAGCATGGGGCTTGGTGTCCTGTCCATCGTCATCGGGTTGGTGATCGCGCTGCCCGTCGGCATCTACTCGGCGATTCGCCAGGATACGGCCGCCGACTACGTGGGGCGCACCGCCGCCATCATCGGCATGGCAACTCCCAACTTCTGGCTGGCCCTGATGGTGATGATCTTCCCAGCGATCTGGTGGGGTTGGTCGCCCCCGATGGAGTGGGTTCCTTTCACCGAAGACCCGCTGGGGAATCTCGGGATTCTCATCATTCCCAGCCTAATTCTGGGGACGGCCATGTCGGCCAGCACCATGCGGATGACGCGCACCATGATGCTGGAGGTGCTCCGGCAGGATTATATCCGCACCGCCTGGTCCAAGGGGCTCCGGGAGCGTATCGTGGTGATAAGACACGCCATTAAAAATTCCCTCATCCCGGTCGTGACTCTGATCGGCATGCAGTTGCCACTCCTGATCGGTGGCGCGGTGTTCTTGGAGAACATCTTCTACCTGCCCGGACTAGGTGATCTCTTGCTGAATGCCCTCAAACTGCGAGACTACCCGGTGGTCTCCGGAGTCAACATGTTTTACGCCTCCCTCGTGATGGTGATCATTCTCCTGACCGACCTGATTTATCCCTATTTGGACCCCAGGGTCCGCTACAGCTAAAGGGGGAATATGAGTGACGCCACAGGGATACCATTACCAGTAATCGAGCCAAAGAGACGTAGCAGGCTGGCAGAATTCTTGATCAGGCTGGTCAGGGAGAAGCCGCTGGGTACTGTCTGCGGGATGATCATCTTGATCTGGATTCTGGTGGCGATCTTTGCCGATGCGCTGACCCCTTATCCCCCTGATAAAATACACTTGAGAGACCGGTTTCAGGGCTCATCCGCCCAGTATCTCCTAGGGACCGACCACATCGGGCGGGACCTCCTGAGCCGCCTGATCGTGGGGGGTCGTCTTTCCATCCTGATCGGTCTGTCCATCACCGCGCTCAGTACGGTGATCAGTACCCTGATCGGCGGCACTTCAGGATTCATTGGTGGTAAGTTTGACATCATAGTGCAGAGGGTTGTCGATGCCTGGATAGTTTTCCCGGGACTGATCCTGTTGCTAACGATCATGTCCATCGTGGGGCCGGGGATCCCCCAGATCATCCTGGTCCTGGGGATATCCGGAGGCATCGGCGGATCCAGAGTCATCAGAGGCGCCGTGATCGCCATTAAGGAGAATGATTACTTTCTGGCGGCAGAGGCGACAGGCAACCGAAGAGTGAGAACCCTGATCCGTCATGTCGTGCCCAATATTATGCCGGTCATCATCATCGTTTTCAGCATCAGCCTCGGAGGCCACATCCTCAGCCTGGCTTCGCTGAGCTTCCTCGGATTTGGGCTGCCCCCCGGCAGTCCTGACTGGGGAAGTTTGCTCAGCATAGAAGGGCGTCAGTACATGGAGCAGGCGCCCTGGCTGGCGCTCTGGCCGGGGCTCTGCCTGCCGCTGGTCGTCTACTCCCTCAACATGTTTGGCGACGCCCTCAGGGACCTGCTCGATCCCCGACTGCGCGGCGGTGAGGGCAGTTACGGCACTGCGGTGGTGAAACGCAAACGAGGCTTCCTCTCCAGACTGCTCAACCCCTTCGCTTAGCAAGAAGTTCTCTCCCCAACCGGGTTGCAAAACCCATCCAACCGCATTACTTCAAGGCCAGCGGGCGGTGCCTTCATAACACCCGCCATTTACTCTTCATATGGTTTCCTTCTGAGATGGAGGGCTGCCTTGGTGGTCCTCCATCTCGCCATAGCGGTTGCACTTGCCGGTTCACCATCAGCACGTCATTCTCCCACTTGGCACCAACGAAGGCAAGGTCCGCAGCT
>CAYSLK010000185.1:0-3377 GCA_964431885.1 uncultured Dehalococcoidia bacterium
CGGCGACTATTTCTCTACGGATTTCTTTAAACTTCTGGATCTTCATAATATCGCTTATCACATCTCCACTGACATCTTTACGATCGCCTTTGAAACCTGAGTCACTTATAGTTAATATAGCTAATGTAAATATAATTAGTCCTCCCTTCGGGAATATTCGAATGTTTTCACGTTCCTAAAACGGGCCTTTTAACAACATCGCGTTTACAAACCCGAGGAAAAAGATATGCGAATTCACCTTGCATAGGCTTACCCGCCTCTGGGAAACTCAGTGCGAACCCTAAATTTCTTTAGATTCGACCGGAGATCGAATTAATTTTACCACGCTTACATAGTATCGGACTAATAGATAGGTTCCTTGGGTCGCAGCACTTGGATCATTTTCATGTACTAACGGCCGGGACTGTTAAGGATCTCTTATAGCGCTAATGAAACCAGGTCACACACCAGTATTGGAATCAACGGCTATCGAAGCACTTAAGGTGAGACCAGAGGGCACTTATATAGACTGTAATTTAGGCCAGGGCGGTCACGCAAGTTCAATCCTACAGGCAGCCTGCCCTCGACCTAGACTACTAGGGATAGATTTGGATCCCGAGGCTGTGAAAGCATCTAGTCAGAGATTAGAGCAATATAACAGCCAATCAATCTTGATCCAAGGGAATTTCGCAAACTTGGATACATATGCTCGGGACTATGGGTTTTTGGAAGCCGATGGCGTTTTATTTGATCTCGGCCTTTCATCAGTTCAGCTGGAGAATGATTATAGGGGGTTTAGTTTTAAGAGAAAAGCCCGATTGGATATGCGTTTCGACACTACACAAGATCTTACTGCCTACCAGATAATCAACGAATATCCGGAACGGAAGTTAGCAGACCTTATCTTCGAATTAGGTGAGGAGACGAAATCGAGGCAAATAGCCCATGCAATTGTAGCCATGCGTCCGATCGAAACAACAACGGACTTAGCTTATTTGATAGGGGGCATCGTGAAAAAGTCTGCGCATAGCAAAATACATCCTGCTACTAAGACTTTTCAAGCAATCAGGATGGCCGTAAATTCTGAAATGGACAATCTAAGATACGGTATAGAAAAATCCGTAGATATTTTAAAACCTGGGGGACGTATGGTAGTAATCAGCTATCAATCTCTGGAGGACCGCATAGTAAAACGTATTTTTCAAAAGGAATCTAAAGATTGTATATGCCCAGTGAAATATATTGAATGTATATGCAACCATAAATCATCAATAAAGATAATAAACCGTAGAGTAATCAAGCCAGAGCCAAGCGAAATTAACAATAACCCAAGGTGCAGAAGTGCCCGCATGAGAATCGCGGAGCGTATTTGAATGATCAATCTGTTCGCAACAGAATCAACGGTATTACTATCTGAACTAACAATAAACGGAGTACCGGCATGATACAAGAAAAAAAACTATTCACATCAATCGATATAGGAACAACCAAGATTTGCACTATCATAAGTGAGAGGTCTGACTCGGGACCCTTATCTATCCTTGGTCACGGTGTGGTGCCTTCACAGGGCATCAACAAAGGTAATGTCATGGACGAGGTAACAATTGTGGAAGCAATTCGTTCCTCGATCTCTATGGCGGAACAGGACGCATCAGTGAAAGTTGACAGTGCCTATGTTGGTATAACAGGATCTCACATTTCTTTTGAGAATCGAATATCTATATTGGACTGGGTCGGCAAAAACGGAGTAATCACTAGAGCCGATCTAAACCATGTGCCAAGTAAAATTGCTAATTCAATAAATGACACAGGTAAAGAAATCATACATGCCTTGCCTATAGCGTATTCCCTAGATGGTGAATATGGCATCAAAGATCCTATGGGTATGCATTCCAATCGTCTTGAAGTACAAAGCCATGTTGTCACTGCGTCTCCATCTTTGACCAGAAAACTTGTACAGTCTGTAGAAAATGCTGGAGTTAAGGTGGAATCTCTAGTGCTGCAACCTCTAGCGAGTGGCGCGTCAGTATTAACAAAGGAGGAAAAGGATCACGGTGTCGCATTAGTAGACATAGGTGGAGGCACCACAGACGTCATAGTGTACAGAGAGGGAAGTGTGTGCTTCTCTTCTGTAATCCCTGTAGGCGGTATTCAATTTACCAACGACATTTCCCTAACGTATGACACTTCTCAGAGTTCAGCGGAAGACGCTAAATTGGAATATGCTAACACGGAGCCTGAGACGATAGGTCCAGAAGAACACGTGCGCCTTAATATCGAAGGGAAAAAGACTGAACTAAAAATACCCAGACACGAGCTATGCCAGCTTACCAAGGAACGTGCCCAAGAGTTAGTTCGTTTAATTAAGCTAAAACTAGATGACGCCGAAATAGAAGATTTAACGAATTACAGAATCGTTATAACTGGTGGGGGTTCGAACTTACCGGGACTAGCGGGTCTTATAAAAAGAATGTTGACAACAAATGTTAGGATGGGACGTCCAAACGGGTACATCGAGAATATCCCAGAAAATATCAATACTCCATCTTATTCGGCTGGACTGGGAATACTGATATGGGCTTCAAACAATGCCGAACATGAAGGTCGTAACAGTCATGAGAATGGTACGGGCGAATCAATGCCAGGTAGCAATAATGCAATAACTAGAATAATCCATCACATTAAGAGTGTATTTTAATAGAAGGTATTTCGGTAATAATTAAGGGAGGATCATATGGCGGTGACTAACAGCCAACCGGATGAGATCGCAAAAATTAAAGTAGTAGGAGTGGGAGGCGGAGGATCTAACGCAGTTTCCAGAATGTTTCGTGAACGTGTGCCAAATGTTGAATATATGGTTGTGAATACCGACTCCCAAGCATTGGTTAGAAGTGATGTACCTCTAAAAATAAGAATCGGTGACGAACTGACCAACGGTAAGGGAGTGGGTGGTAATCCCGAACTAGGAATGAAATCCGGCGAAGAAAGCAGAGAGGATATCTATGAGGCTGTTAGAGACGCAGATATGATATTCGTGGCAGCCGGTATGGGAGGAGGTACAGGCACGGGAGCAGCACCGGTGGTAGCTCAACTGGCCAAAGAAACCGGGGCACTAACTGTAGGTGTTGTTACTAAACCATTTTCATTCGAAGGAATACGACGTTCACGTGTTGCTGACGAGGGCATTGAAAAACTGAGAGAACAAGTTGACACCTTATTAGTCATTCCTAACGAAAGACTCCACGTCATTGCGGAAGAAGAAATTACCGCTGAGAATTCTTTTAGAATGGCAGATGATGTGTTACGTTTGGGAGTACAATCTATAGCAGAACTTGTAACAGTCCCAGGTGAAATAAATCTGGATTTCGCTGACATTAAAGCCATAATGGAAAATTCAG
>CAYSLK010000186.1:0-9913 GCA_964431885.1 uncultured Dehalococcoidia bacterium
GAATGCGAGCAAATGGTTGAAATATGTATAGAACGTTATGGTCGTGTCGACATTCTGGTCAATAATGTAGGTATCTCTTCCAAGGGAGACGTACTAACCCTAGATGAGACCGAATGGGATAAAGTAATGGATGTGAACGTAAAAAGTGTAGTACTTGCAAGTAGAGCCGCTATTCCAAAGATGATTAAAGGCGGAGGTGGGGTTATTACCAATCTTTCTTCTATAGCTGGTCTGAGAGCTCATTCACCCCTAGCCTACTCAGTATCTAAATCTGCAATTATCGGTCTCAGCCAAACCATGGCCTCTGACCATGGGCCTGATAACATACG
This sequence comes from uncultured Dehalococcoidia bacterium, assembly GCA_964431885.1. Lineage (GTDB taxonomy): Bacteria > Chloroflexota > Dehalococcoidia > Lucifugimonadales > CAUZEB01 > CAUZEB01. The sequence continues at coordinate 330 of CAYSLK010000186.1, forward strand.
TGTGAACTGTATTGCTCCTGGACAGGTGTACACTCCCCGCATGGAGATGCGTATGACCGAAGGCTTGCGTGGAATGCGGATGGAGACCGCACCGTTGGGAACTGAAGGTACTGCGTGGGATATCGGCTGGGCAAACGTCTATCTTGCTAGTGATGAAGCTCGGTGGGTAACTGGTGTCACCTTGCCTGTGGACGCTGGACTCGCTGTGACTACACCAGCTACACAGAATCGACAGCGCAGCGAGGCGATAGAAAATTCAAAATCAACATGATAGGTGTCTGAGTAACAATGTTAACCTCTAATCTAAGTCTTGCTCATAAAGTAGAAAGGGATTTGACTAGAGTTAAGACCCGCGATTCGGAGTACCAGTTTTTAACCATGATTATAGTCAGCTGTGCACTTTTCATATAATCGTATCGGGGAAAAGGAATGTGTTATGTCAAATATTGAACTTCACTATAAGACTATCTTAGATTTAGCTCATTTGATTCAGAAGCGGAAAGTTTCTTCCACTGAAGTAACACGAGCTATTCTCAAACGAATAAATGATCTCGACTCTCGTTATAAAAGTTATGCCACTGTTATGGTAGACGAAGCCATGCAAACGGCAAGGCGTGCAGATGATGAGATAGCAAAAGGAAATTACAAAGGAGTTCTACATGGAGTGCCAATAGCTGTAAAGGACCTGTGTTTTACAAATGGTGTAAGGACGATGGGTGGTACCAAGGTTATGGAGAATTTCATCCCCACCTTTGATTCAACGGTAGTGACTCGGTTGGCAATCAGTGGAGCAGTACTTTTGGGAAAATTAAATCTTACAGAAGGAGCAATGGGAGGCTATAATTCTCTACTAGACGTGCCCTTAAATCCATGGAATATCGACCGATGGGCTGGAGCATCGTCTAGCGGTTCCGGTGTGGCCACTGCAATTGGATTGTGCTACGGTTCCCTGGGAAGTGATACGGGTGGATCGATACGTTTCCCTGCTGCAGCATGTGGCACAGTGGGATTGAAACCCACCTGGGGCAGAGTTAGCCGTCACGGCATCTTAGCGCTAGCCGAATCACTTGATCATGTAGGACCGCTTACTAGAAGTACAGCAGATGCTGCCATTATGCTAATGTCGATAGCTGGGCACGATTTTAATGATCCAACCACATTACCTATGCCTCTAGAAGATATCATGCTTGATATCGATAATGGTGTTAAGGGCATCCGAATTGGTCTCGACGAAAAATACGTCACAAATGGAGTGGATCCCGAACTTTCACAAGCAGTCTTGCAAGGAGTCAATCGACTAGAAAGTTTAGGTGCCAATATTATCGAGATAAAGATGCCAGATGTAGACGAATACCTACCTGCTTGGCGCACCTTGTGTCCGGCAGAGGCCTTCACAGCACATCGGGAATTCTACCCATCTCGTCATGCCGAATACGGACCATATTTCCGTAAGTGGTTGGAGATAGGATCAGAAGTGTCAGGAGTGGACTATGTGAAGGCAAATAATCAACGAAATCAATGTAATGGTTTGGTTCGATTAGCAATGCAAGAAGTGGATGCCGTTGTATGTCCTTCTACAACTGGGCCCGCTTATCCTATCACCATGGAAAAAATGTATGGCCCTTTGGATAACAGCCCAGATCTCTCATATCAGCGATTTACAGTACCGTATAACTACAACGGTTATCCAACGTTGTCGGTGCCATGCGGTTTAACTAATGATGGTATGCCCTTGAGTCTTCAATTTGTTGGCCATCCCTTTTCAGAGTCGTTATTATGTAAAATTGGACAAGCATATGAAAAGGCAACTGAGTGGCACTTGATGCATCCCACAGATTAAACTACTATTTGTTCTCAGACATGATCATAAGTAGCAAAGTGAACTATCACTTTAACTCAATCTCTATGAAGGCGACTACTTTATCACTCCGATTAACAACATTATGTTTAACTCCTGAGGACCTGTAGTAAGGTACACCGGCTGTAATAACGTTCTGTTTATCACCAGTATCGTCAGTCACACTGAGTGTTCCGGTGGTAAGTGGTACTACGACATAGTCCATTTCATGTACGTGCAGACCTGTCTCCGTGCCTGGAGAGAAACGCCACTCCGTTACTCTCAGCCTGTCGTTGTCAATGAATTGTGTATCGTCAGCCTGTATTTTTTTCATCTAAACTCCCTTACCATTCTTATTTATATTGGCTCTATTAACGAACTTTGTTTCCGAAAATGGGGACCTGTCTTCATTGCTACCAATATATCACTGATAGCTAAGATATATCAGTATCATTACAGTCACATCTAAAACTCTAGAGCCATTCTAGGCTTCCATATTTGTGAAAGCATCTCCTCAAGAGGCTCTGACGAGTCAGTCTGTTAAACATAGCCTTAGAGTTGCACATGGCGTACAATGACGAACGAACCAAATTAGGTCAGATATCTTAAATAAGAGGGTAAAAATGAGAGTCACGGAAAGGGTAGTTGATTTCATAAATGAAACTACATTGAAAGTAGTGTCGGAGGAAGTACAGCATTTAGGTAAGCGCGCTATTTTGGACACTTTGGGCGTTACACTGGCGGGATCTGGAGAAGATAGTATACGGATTTTACTTGAAACTATGGGAGGCCAGCAAGGCAACTCCAAAACTAGTCTTATAGGGATAGGACTGAAGACTGACTCCTTATCTGCCGCGATGATTAATGGCACTATGGCGCATGCTCTAGACTTTGATGATGTGAACGATTCATGTATGGGACACCCGAGTGCTCCGGTTCTACCCGCAGTGATTGCTCTAGGTGAAGAAACGAACGCCTCGGGAGCAGAATTGTTAGAAGCATTTTTAATCGGATTCGAAGTTGAATGCAAACTCGGAGCTGCTTTAGGTAAAACTCATTATGCTAAAGGTTGGCATCCTACAGCTACTTTGGGAACTATTGGAGCTGCCGCTGCTAGTGCGAAGTTATTGAGATTGGATAAAAAAGGTATTGAAGCCGCTTTAGGTATAGCTGCATCACTCGCCAGTGGAATAAGGATAAATTTCGGGACGATGACTAAACCATTACATGTTGGAAATGCGGCTCGGAATGGGGTACTGGCCTCATTACTTGCGTCAAGGCGCTTTACCGCGACAGCAAACATATTCGATCATGAGCTGGACTTTGGTCAAGTGTTCTCGGAAGACGATATGGATAAGAATCATCTAATCGAATCACTGGGTTCTCCATGGGATATCCTGTCTCCAGGTGTCACGGTAAAGAAATACCCGTGTTGTAACAAAACTCATCGGACACTTGACGCCACTTTAAAATTAGCCCTTGATAAGGGTATCCACCCAGATAACATAGCTACAATACTTGTCACGATTCCACCTGGGGAAGACGTACCCCTGATTTATAATAAAGCTACCACACCATTGGAAGGCAAGTTCAGCATGCAGTTTTGTGTTGCTTCTGCCATCGTTGATGGGAAAATTGATTTCGATACATTTACATCGAAGAATGTGGCTAGGCATCAGGTACAGCAATTGTCAGATAAAGTTTTGGTAGTGACCGATGAAAACCAAGCTCCAGTCGTTATTGACTCCGGCGGACATGTAACTGTCACTATTACAATGAAAGATGGATCAAGTATGGACCGTCGCATAAGTAAAGCTACCGGTACACCAACCTATCCTCTATCCGATCACGAATTAAATGAAAAATTCACGGCGTGTGCTAGTAAAGCTATTGATAGTAAGGAGATAGAAAAAGCGCTTGAGAGGATATACAGCCTGGATTATGTTACTACTGTCGCTCAGTTGATGGAGCCACTCTGCCCATCTTTACTGGTTGGCGTAAATCATGATTAATTTAATCCTAATCAGTTAGCTTTATGGGTAGTTTCCGCTGTAATACCAATTAATCTTGGTAAAGTATTCGGATTGACTTACTTGCACTTTTAGCTTTCGCCTTTGCTTCTTCCGGAGTAGCACCGCGGGCCAGGCAGACTGCCATGCGACGATACGGACGGGCAGTAGGCTTGCCAAATATTCGTATATCGGTACCGGAAATCTTTAATGCATCATCTACCCCTTCATAAGATACTTGTCCAGAATGATCATCTGCGAGAACTACACAGCTTGCTGAGGGACCATATACTTCTATTTCTGGTATAGGTAATCCAAGAACAGCCCTAGCATGTAAGTCAAATTCGCTGAGATTTTGTGATATGAGAGTCACCATTCCCGTGTCGTGAGGTCGTGGGGATAATTCTGAGAAGATTACTTCTTCCCCTTTAACAAACATCTCCACACCGTAGATACCGTTACCTCCAAGATCTGAAGTTACTTTTGTAGAAATCGCTTGTGCCTTCCGTAGTACATCTTTTGTCATGTTGGCGGGTTGCCAGGATTCCTGATAATCGCCTCTTTCTTGTCTGTGCCCAATCGGTGGACAAAATAAGACGTCACCATTTTTTTGACGTACCGTTAACAACGTGATTTCATAGTCAAAATCTATGAATTCCTCTATGATTACTCGTTGCCTGTCACCACGCATGCCTGAGCAGGCATAGTCCCATGATCTTGGAACCTCTGATTCACTGGAAATTACACTTTGTCCTTTACCAGAGCTACTCATTACAGGTTTCATTACAGCTGGATAATCGATAATAGAAGCTACTTCAACACATTCACTCAATGACTCAGCGTATCCAAAACGAGGAGTCCGTATGTCAAGTTGCTTACTGACCAAGTCTCGAATCTTGTCTCGATTCATGGTGTGATTAACTGCTCGGGCTGAAGGGATTACCTTAATACCATCATTTTCGAATTCATTAAGTAGTTCGGTCCGTATAGCTTCAATTTCAGGGACGATAATATCTGGAGTGTATTTAGACACAATTCCTCTCAAGGAATCTTCATCTAGCATATCGAAAGTTTCTTGATAATCGGCGACTTGTTGGGCAGGGGCGCCAGAATAGCTATCGCATGCAACGATGACACATCCCAGTCGTTTAGCACTAATAACGAACTCTTTACCAAGTTCTCCAGAACCCAACAGCAATATTTTAGCCGGTAGCTTCATCAATAACCTCCAAGAAAAATCATCATTTTGAATTTAATGGTTTTTCCACCTATGTATATGTCTTTCGGTCCAGATCATGTCGCTCTTGGATCCACCATATTACTGTATGTTGCTTCTGACGGCAGTAAGTTCCATCGAATCATGAGATCTGCGGTAAGATTAAATTCCTCTTCAGAGTAGGGTGACGGGGGTCTAAATCTCAATCGCGAGAGTCGGAAGTCATCTATTGTGGGTTTACCCCATGGATAATCCTCCGGTATGTCTTCCAGCATGTAGTGAATATATCTGCTCTTGTGCTTGGGATCTTCATTTAGGTACTCAACTGCTCGCTCGAGAGCTTTAAAAAGTGCAGATAATGTACGTCCGTCTAAATCATCACGAGCTACGTCTGTAGAGGTAAAGAATGCTTCAGTGAGAATATTACAACCCAGCTTTTCTGCAAGGGCTATGAATGGTTCCATTACCACAGCTGCTTCAACTTCTCCACGCATCATTGCATCGAATCGAAACTCCGGATGACCGTAATCAAGCATATTCAAGTGTGCCTGTCCCAGAAAACCCTCTAACATACGTATACAAGCGAAGTGAGATCCAGCGTGGAAATTCACTGCTATTGGCTTATCTGCAAGCTGGGCAGCATGGTCTATGGAAGACTCTGGCCTAGTCACTATTGCCATCACTGGTCGGCTGGGTTCCATGCCAATTATATGGGCCCCTGAACCACAATCAACCTTTAATTTCTTGTCACTTTCATAGGCCCGACGGACCTGTCCTTCTTCTCAGGCTCGGTAAATCGATACTTTACCCTCATCAAAGGCTACATGTCCTAGAATGGGATCTTTCTTATCAGGATTGCTAGATTTTGTACCACTGGTTCTTTTAGCTTTTATAAATTCCACCTCAAGGCACTCATCTTCAAAATAACCTTCGTCTCGGGCGACAAACCACGGTAGACTATATGCAATAATGCTTATCTCGTTACTCACTTTTTTCATAAGACACCTCATAAACAATGACTGTATGTGGGATTAATAACACTGTCAACCACAATCCGTCTAACTGGTACCGATCTTCCTATCAGGATTCTCTTCTTTCTACATATTTTGTGCATATTATCATGTAATTAAGTAGGCTTTTATATGTCGGCTAGTATGAGTAATATTAGCTTGAGACTTACTAATATACATGGGTGCAATATACCACTAAGTTTCTTCGATTAACAAACATTCCCCGGGTGTGTCTTGACAGTCTAACCTATAATTATAGTTATAGTGTTTAACCTCTATAACCATAGGTCAAGCTTGATCTAAACAAGGAGTCTAAAATGCCGTCTTTTGACGTAGTGTCAAAACCAAATATTTCAGAACTTGACAATGTAGTCAATGGCATAGCTAGGGAAGTGAAGCAACGCTATGATCTCAAACGAACAGACTGCTCAATCGTTCGAACTGAAAAGGTGCTAACCATAAATGCTGATGACAATATGTTGCTTCGCCAAATGCACGATCTCCTTTATACATATTGCGGTAGACGTGGAGTGGACAGTCAATTCTTGGATTTTCAAGATCCTCAAAGCGCCACGAAGGGTAGTCTACGACAGCAGATCTTAATCCGGGATGGAATAGATCAGGCATTGGGTAAAAAGATCATCAAGATGATTAAAAATAGTAAGCTTAAAGTTAAAGTTACCATCCAGGGAGATGAACTACGGATAAGTGGAAAGAAGCGCGATGATCTGCAAGTTGCCATAGAATTTATTAAAGAAATGGACATTACAAATCCACTCCAATACATTAACTTCAGGGATTAAACGGCCACTCATAGTTATATTTTCACGGAAGCCATTTGTGTCTCCTGAGACCACATTTTATTTATAACCTAGAAGTTTATGTACTATAGATTCCCTCCGCATTCAGTACAAGATTCAGCCTGTGAATTTGTGTAATTGATGCCACATGAAGGACAGAAGAATTTCACATTCTTTTGAGAGTAACTGTTATCTCCGTGCCGTGTTTGGACGGAAGCTTTTCTGGAATATTTCCATGCTATAAGAATCACAATAATGACGCCTATCAGCCAAAGTGGCAAGTTCACCATTGGGCGAAGAATTAAAGATACGGCTACTATTCCTATTACTGCTATGACGATAAATTTCAACTTATCCATAGGTATGGAATCTGGTGATTCAGTACGAAGTTTAGTTTTATTCCGGCCGACGAATCGTACGAATTGGTATACAATCATTAATAACCGTATGATTCGAAATATACTGTTTGGTGTTAACATTTTAGAGTCACACAGACGATTTTGTTAAGAATTTACTATCACAATAATATATCACTCACAACTTATTCAACATTTCCTTCAGCCTGCATTATCTGAGGGCATACTGATGGATAATCAATTCTCATGATTTATATCAAACTAATCCTTGTGATATTTGTTGACATTATGCTTTAGGGATTAATTAATCGCATTTCAGGTAACAGTTAGACAAGGGTAATATAGGCATGTCTTTCATAAGTAATTAACGACCTGCTAGGCCCAGTATTTTGACAAGAATATATCGCCAAATATATAACATAGTTCCTTGAATTAAGAACACAACAAGTGTAAACGACAGGTTAATATTCTGCTCAGCGAAAACACTCCTAATTCCCAGTACGACAATAACACATAGTGGCCAAATTATCGTTGTTCTCTTTATAGACTTTTTGGAATCGTGTAGAAATGATCGATTATACATCCCAAATAGAGATGCAAAGGTGAGCCATACGATAATGAAAGGCAGGCCTGTCCCCAATAACGAATCTTTCAATATGACGCCATGTTCAGCACTGCCGATAGAGGCAAATGTTAAAAACACTGCGACATCGCCTAGAGCTGCAATAATTGCTGACTTTCTGCTAATCAGTCTGATGAAATTCATTGGATGTTCACTCATTATTTTGAATCATAGAATTTAAGTGCATTCCCTATCCTTAAATGCTTTAAGCGACCTCGAATAACTTTAACTATGTTATAACTTATTTTAAATTTCATTATCGATTTGTACCAGAGTTCATTACCTGAGATAATAATGTGACAAACCTAAACGCGGGTTTGTATGTCGGTGGGGGTGCTTTTCCTTGCACGGAATACGCGCCCCCGCTCTTTATTTACTAAAATTAGGGTGGAGCTATAAACGGCTCGTTTGTTACTGTGTCTTCGCTTTTCCCTTCTACACCTTCGGTTAATTCAAATATTCTTCTCGTTAGCGCTGTGTTTAAATTTTCTAGCTTAGATATTTCCCGTGTTTTATCTGATAAAATCGCAACTAATTCAGTATTTTTACTATTGTCATCATAGTCCTCACTGTCAGAAAATGGTTCGTTGGTAACTTCTTCTTTAGATACTGTATCCTGTTCCAACAGGTTCCAATAAAACACACTCCCATGTTCGGTATCAGGGTCAACTATGGTAATCTCGGGATTTACCCCTTGATTTATAAGATCACCGTACTGTATCGAGGGCAGCCGATGGCCTATCGTCTTTGGAATTATCTTATCGGTTCTACGTTCAGTATGATCAAGACTCATAAATGCTAGAGCAATCATAGAATTAACTGAATAGTGATTGTCGATAAATTTCAATTCCGGGATTAGCCCGCTTTGAATGTCGCTTAAATATCGTTCTTTGTGCTTCTCCTGCTTCACGTAAAAGCGTCTCACGTTAGTTTCATTTATCAGTACAGAATCCTCACTGCTTGTCATTTTGATTAAATCGTCAACGAAAGGTCTGTATTCGAGCCAGGCTTTAAGGTCATCTATGTCAATGGGTTCCTTATGTGCCTCAGCATCCATCTCTTTACTGGCGTACAATTCACCTATTACCCACACATCCATGGGATTATCTATGTAAAAATCTGAACCTGCCTTAGAAGTGTAGGTTAGGAAATAGTCTTGCCATTTCAATGAACGGTAAGTTGTCCGAGTATTCAACACATGGAGGACTGTATCATCAGATTTCCACCTGGCTTTAAAATCTATTCCCAAGTTATATAACTCCTGGGTTGCCCAAGATTCTACTTCACGTAATCTATCTAAATGTTCTCGATGTACCCTCCATTTTTTAGAATTGACCTCATTCGGGTGATAAATAGGATATTCGTCAAGTAATTTATCAAGGTCATCCCAATCGACAATTTGGTCATAATTCACTGTTGAAAGTTCCTCATTAAATTGTGCAATATAACGTTGGGCTGTCCTTTTATCTGGGATTCTTCTTAAATCGAATAGCTTGCAGAATTTTAGGAATTTACTGGAAGTCAAAGGTTTTTCACGGTGTTTCTGTTTTAGCAAAGCACGTTGAAAGGCACTAAGTATAGGTGCGTAAGAACGACCACGTGGTTTCTTTTTTATATTAGTCTGATTAGTGAGTTTCTCTCGTAGAATCACTGAAAAAAATCCTTATGTTATCTGTTGTTGTGCTAGGCTACGTTAGGTTAACTATATGTTACGACATGTTAACTACATCTTAC
>CAYSLK010000187.1:0-7295 GCA_964431885.1 uncultured Dehalococcoidia bacterium
ATGATAATGATTTGAAAGCAAGTAAAATATTTGCCGCCAAATTAGGTCGTTGTCTGAAAGTATCCACTTCATCAGTCAATGATCTAGAGAAATGTGTGAGAATTTCAGACATTATCATAATAACAAACCACCTCCGACCTATCATTCAGGGTGATTGGTTACGGCCCGGTACACATGTGAATACTGTGGCTGACAAATATTCACTCAATCGAGCCATTGATTCGAAGGCAGTAAGCAGAGCTGACATTATCGCCGTGCAAGATATTGAACAAGCAAAGTGTGGAAGTGGTACCCTAATTTACCCGATAGAAGAAGGCATAACCAATTGGCAAAGAGTTTCAAGAATTTCAGACATGGTTTTAGGGAGAAGGAAGGGACGGAGCTCGCTATCAGACATCACCATTTTTGAATCGACCAGCCTAGCGGTACAAGAAACAATTCTGGGATCAAGATTATATAACATGGCAGTTAAAAATGGGGTAGGAATACCCGTTGAGTTCGATCCTAAACTGACTAATTAGAGAAAGGTTTATTGATGCAAACAATCAAAGTATCCGAGGAAATAAAGAAGGGTCGAAAACAACTAGCTGCTGCTGTAATAATAGGACACGGTATCAAACATATATATAATTCTTCTTTGCAAGTTAGCCTATTACCAGAGATAAGTTTAAGTTTCGGCTTAACTGGATCTCAATTTGGTCTCCTTTCAACAGCCGGGCGTCTCACAAGTGGTTTAACAACTATAGGAGCAGGATATCTAGGGGATCGATTTGCATCAAAGTCCGGACTAATGTTAGCTATTTCCCTTGGATTAATGGGCGTGTCATTTTTCTTTTTGGGTAGTGCTCCCAACTACTGGGTATTATTCGTTTTGATGCTTTTGGCGGGCATAGGCCCCTCACTATACCATCCCCCTGCTATTGCCTCTCTTTCTCGTAAATTTCCTGACAGAAGAGGATTTGCCATTTCTCTACATGGCACTGGCGGTAGTGTAGGTGAAGTACTGGGTCCTATCTTGACTGGTGCATTACTTACCGGGACGCTTTATGGCTTAATGATTTGGAGGGATGTATTTCATTGGAGCATTTTTCCTGCCGTATTTTTTGCAGTGCTAATATGGTCCATGATGCGAAACATATCAACCGAAGCTACAGGTACTGAATCGTTCGGGGACTATCTTAGATCACTCGTAGAGCTTTTACAGAAACGAGCAATGATAGCACTCGTCTTAGTTACTGGATTAAGAAGCATGGGTCAAAGTGCTATCATTGCGTTCTTGCCCCTTTATCTACGAACCGAGTTAGAATATTCACCGGTCATCGTTGGTCTCTATATGGCTGGAGCACAGGTAGCTGGTATAGGAGCTCAGCCCATTATGGGATATCTATCTGATAAATACGGACGTAAAATCGTTCTAGTACCAGCCATGACCGTCCTCTCTCTCCTATTTGCTACGTTAAAATACGTAGATCCTGGAATCCAGTTAGCTCTTACAATATTAGCAATGGGATCTTTTCTGTACTCTCTACATACGATATTTATTGCCGCTGCCATAGACGTGTCTAAAGGCAGGGCCCAGTCAACCGTTGTTTCCTTGATCTATGGCGCCAGTTTCGTAGGGACTTTTTCCCCATTCATTGCAGGCATAATAGTCGATGCCACAGAGATAAGTAACGCCTTCCTGTATGCAGGATCAATATCACTCGTTAGTACAATCTTTTTGCTTTTAACTAAGCTACCAAAAACGGTTAATCAAGATGCCTCTAACAAATCATAGCAAATTATAGTCCTAACTCGGATCTCAAGATATTAGCAGCACCGACAATATTTTTAAGCTTTTCTACGGTTTCGACCTCAAGGCGCGTTTTCATACCGCAATCTGGGTCTAGGAAAAGTCTTTCTGGTGGTAGGACATCCAGCGCTTGACGAATTGACTTGATTATTTCTTCCTGTGATTCAACTCGGTGGTTATGTGAGTCTACGACACCAAGAGACAGATGTTTATCATTAGGAAACCGCCTAAACATTTCTAAAACATCGAAATCGCTGTTTACAGATTCCATATCCAACATATTAACTGGAAGTTTGAGTATACCGTCTCCTACAGAATCGAAATCTCCGTAGCATATGTGGGTGATTGTAAAAGCATTTATACCTTCAGTCACAATATTAAAAGCTTTTACCGCTAGTTCCATCTCTTCCGGACGTACCGATATAGCCGGTTCATCTATTTGTATGTACCTACAACCTGCTTTCTCCAAAGCCACTACTTCTTCATGAATAGCGCGGGCAGTATCCATAACAAAAGCTTCTCTGGTAGGATAATATTCATTGAACGACCAATCTGCTATGGTATACGGACCCGTTAGCATTCCTTTTACAGGCTTACTGCTAAGTTTTTGAGCATATTTCCACCAGTCAACCGTGATATCAGACTTTCTTCCAACAGGACCTACAGCTATTGGTTTTCTATAGTAGCGATTACCATAAGATCTAACCAATCCACTAACCGTGAAGCCTTCCAATTCTTCAGAAAAGTAAGTAACCATATCGCCTCGATACATTTCTCCATCAACCAGTAGATCTAGATCTAAGTCTAATTGCAGGTCGATCCAATGTTTAGTAGCTTGCTCCTCTAGACTCTTCAACTCTAATTTACTGATTCGGTCTCTTGCAAACTTGGCGCGAGCCTTAGTTATATAGTCAGGTTTTGGATAACTACCAACTGCTGTAGTCAATAATCCATGCTTCATAAAATCGTCTCCTTTGCTGAAGCCACTGCTTGAACCATTCTAGTAAGCTTGTTTCTTGCGTTTGTCCTTGGCAGAAATTCTAACCCGCAATTTGGACTTATCTGTATTTTTTCAGGATCAACCCAGTGACAGGCTTCAGATATAACAGACTGAATCTCATCCATAGATTCCAATTTAACATTTCTAGCGTCAATAATGCCAAGTCCTATGGATTTGGCATCTGGAAATTTCTTTAAACAGTCGATGTTGAATCCGTTTGTAACTAAATCGAGACCAAAAATATCGAAGGGTAAGTCGAAAATTTCTTCTTCAATACCTGAAAGATCACCAAAATAGGTGCAAAGGGCTTTGCGAGTATTAACACCCTCCAACAGATCGTTCATGAGGTCTAAAAACAACGGCAATTGGTCCTTATGGTGGAGGATTGCAGGCTCGTCAAACTGAATTATTGGTACTCCAGCTTCGGCCAAAGCGATAGCCTCTTTGTTTAAGACAATTGCCAAATCTTTTGCCATGCTGGCCAAGTCTTTATAATATCGAGATTGGCACAAGTTAGCTAAGGTAAATGGGCCAGTAATTACAACTTTAACAGGCAAACTAGAACACGTTTTTGCGAATTGATAATCCTTAACACTGATTGGATCGATCCACTCTAATTTATCCAAAGCTACTGGTTGTCGATAATACGTGTTTGTGTCAAAGTAACGAATAAGTCCATTAATCTGAAATCCCTGAATCTTAGATGCGAAATAGGTCTGAGGATCATCCCATCGTATATGACCATCAGTTATAATATCGAGACCCATATCCTCCTGTTCTCTTAGAACTTCGAAAGTAACCTCATTCTCGACCTGGCGCAGCTCATCTTCCGTGATTTCTTTTAATTGATATCTGGTGATCGCCTTTCGCAAACTAGGAGCACTAGTTTTCGGTCCAATTTTGGGATAATTACCTATAACCGTTGCTTGCAACTTCATTTCCTCCAAATTACTGGAAATAACCATGGTCTACCATCATCATTCTGATAGGTAGATATATGGAAAATACCATAAGACATTCGTCAGTACGCATAATATAACTTGACAATCGGCATTATAGATACTAGTTTAACAACCTAATTAAGTAAATTTACTTATCATCAGTGAGGAGTTACCTATTATGAATAAAAGAACCTTTTACCCGTCTTCAAACAGGCCTGTAGCACTTGGGACTAATGGCATGGTTACCTCTGCACACCCATTAGCATCCTTAGCAGGCCAAAAAATACTGATGGAGGGAGGCAACGCTTTTGACGCCATAGTTGCGACAGCATCAACGTTAAACGTTGTAGAGCCTTATATGTCAGGTGTTGGTGGTATAGGGTTAGCTCTTGTGTACAATTCTAAGGAGGGTACCGTACGATCCTTAGATTTTTCAGGTAGAGCTCCAAGTGGCGCTCATCCTGATAGATTCTCCAATGATAGTAAAGAAACCGGGATTCTTGCACCTCTTATTCCAGGTAATCTTTCTGGTTGGCTCACTATTCATGAAAGTTACGGTTCTATGGATAGAGAACGGTTATTTCAATCCGCTATACAATATGCGGAAAATGGTTTCCCTGTAACCCAACTGAATAACGATTTCATGAAAAGTAATGCCGGCCGTTTAGCAAAATTCCCATCTAAATCTATAATATTAGATGAACATGGTCGTGCGCCTAAACCATATAGCCGTCTTAAGATGCCTGAACTGGCAGCTTCATTACGCAAAATCGCTAAAGGTGGTAAAGAAGTCTTTTATAAAGGCGAACTGGCTGAACAAATTGTGAAGGGCAATCAGGAACTTGGCGGTTTATTTACTATGGAAGACCTAGCCTCATATGAAGCTACTTGGGAAGATCCTATAAACATAACCTATAAAGGATTAACCATATACACCACCCCCCCAAATTCAAGTGGGTTTCAAATATTACAAACTCTCAAACTTTTAGAACAATTTCCCGATGACACTTTCATTTACCAAGATCCAAACTTTCTTCATCGGTTCATTGAGTCAGTAAAACTTTGCGTTACGGACCGGATAAAGTATGGAGGTGACCCCGATCATGTCACTATTCCTGTAGAAGGATTAATATCTGATGACTATGCGAGACTACAAAGAAAACGTGTAAATTTGGAAAGTGCCTCAGTAGTGTCCGGTGAACATTTCACTAAAAAAGTAATGGAAGGCTCGCTCAAGGCCGGAAGTCCAGAGGAATTTGATGGAGGGATGACTACCCATTTTGCTGCTGCCGACCGCGACGGCAATGTCGTTTCAATAACTCAGACCTTGGGAGGAGGATTTGGTTCAGCTGTGGCAGTAGGCAATACGGGCATATTCCTAAACAATATGAGTTTCTGGTTCGATCTAGAGGAGGGCAGTCCAAACCGCATAGGCCCAAATAAACGTGTCGATTTCGTAGTTGCACCGACACAGACATTTAATGGTGATCAATTTCTTCTGAGTATGGGAACGCCAGGTAGTTGGGGCATATTACAAACTACACCTCAATTCCTAATGAACGTGCTAGATTTTGGCATGAACGTACAGGAAGCGATTGAAGCTCCTCGCCTAAAGGTTATCGAGGGTAGAAACATAGAAATGGAAGAGCGGTTTCCATACCATATCCGTAAAGCTCTAGAAACCAAAGGCCATCAAATTGATACTATTGCGCCCTGGTCTCCAAGTGTCGGAGGAGCCCATGGAATCCAATTTGATAAAAATAATGGCGTCTTTCAAGGTGGAGCTGATCCCAGAAGAGATGGCTATGCTATTGGATGGTAAATTAATGGTCTTGAACAGACCTCATAAATTATCACGTAGGTTTGCCCCGGGAAATGTAATTGTGATAAATTCCTAGCAAGAAGTCGTATACCAAAGTATCTTGTCTAAAAAGTGGAGGTAAAAATGAAGGGAAGTTACTCAGTCAAGGTAGAAATAGACGTACCACTGAAACTCCGTGATGGTACTGTTACTTATGTTGATATTTTTAGGCCTGACACGACGGGGAAATTCCCTGCCTTATTGTCGCGGACACCCTACGACAAAAGTAGTCCTCAAAATCGCGGAGGTAGTTTTGATCCTATAAGAGGGGCTCTTAACGGATATGCGGTCGTCCTACAGGACGTTCGTGGGAGATATACATCTGAAGGTGAGTTCTATACATTTGTCAATGAAATTAACGATGGTTATGATTCAGTAGAATGGGTAGCAAGTCAACCTTGGTGTACTGGTAAAATTGGAATGTACGGAGCATCTTACGTTGGTGCAACACAGTGGCTGGCAGCTAAATCAGAAGCACCTTCATTGTCAGGTATAGCTCCAACTGTGACAGCTTCTGATTACCACGAAGGCTGGGCATGGCAAGGTGGAGCATTTGAATTAGGATTCAATTTTTCCTGGGCTGGTTCTCTCACTGGTTCAAACTGGGCTAACCTCAGTCGACGACTCCCTCTTTCTGAGGAAGAATTCGACTCTCTCACGGATGCGAGAGACGATATGATGACAGGGTTTAAATATTTACCGATGAGTGATGTGCCAGATCTAAAAGGCGACCACACTCCCTATTACTACGACTGGATGAAACATTCGGAGTACGACGATTATTGGAAAAATCTTTCGATAGAAGAGTCACATTCTGATATTTCTGTTCCATCACTTAATATAGGGGGTTGGTACGATATATTCTTGTACGGAACCATAAAGAACTTTGTTCAAATGCGTAAGTTGGGAAAGACTGAACAATCACGAAAAGGCCAGCGACTATTAATCGGTCCATGGACTCACGGCGGTCTTCCCGTAAGTATACAGGGCGAATATAATTTCGGACTTCGCTCATCTGCCTTTGCAATTGATGGTCAGGCGATAATTATGAAATATTATGATCATTTGTTAAAGGGTGAGGAAAACGGATTTAATGACGAAAAGCCAGTGCATATTTACGTCATGGGCGAAAATATTTGGAGATACGAGGACGATTGGCCTTTAAGCAGAGCCATTGAAACGAATTATTATCTTCATAGCGACGGAGAAGCAAACACTCTTACAGGAGACGGAGCACTCAGCACACAAAGTCCCGATCAGGAACCAGTTGACGTTTATGCATATAACCCTCTCAATCCAGTTCCTACAAAAGGAGGTGGTCTGTGTTGTGACAATGCTCATTTACCCTCTGGTGTATTTGACCAGAGGTCTGTGGAACTGAGAACTGACGTACTCGTATATAGCACGCCTAGTCTCTCTGAACCTGTGGAAGTAACGGGACCCATTACTGTAACTCTATACGCCTCTACATCCTCCCTTGATACAGATTTTACAGCTAAATTGGTTGACGTTGAACCCTCAGGGTACGCAAGGAATTTAACAGATGGGAGCATTAGAGCGAGATTCAGAAACCCCAGGCAGCCTGCTAGTCTCATAGAGGCCAACAAGGTATACGAGTACCAAATAGATCTGTGGGCCACAAGTAATCTATTCAAGAAGGGACACAAGATTCGTCTGGAGGTTTCTAGCAGCAACTTCCCT